>NZ_JAVJUO010000062.1:0-56733 GCF_040220555.1 Coleofasciculus sp. C1-SOL-03 | reverse complement strand
TAATCAGCAGCAATAATATATTCTGACTCTAAGCTACATCTATCTACTGGACACTTTCTTGAAGAAATCCAATCCTTGAGTTCTCTAAGAGCGTAATTATAAACATTACGACAGGTTTCGAGCCACTCGTTTAGTGATTCGACTTGGAGAGCATCAGGATAAATTTGATAGGTATAGTTTAGAGTTATCATGCATTAATTATAACCTATATTACTGCAAACGACAAGTTACGGTAAATGTCTATTTTGGGTGTATCGAACCCCAAAATAGACTTGGGGAGTGAAGGCATCTCGACGCCAAATCAAAGATTATGGCGTGAGACTTATAGCTCCCCAAACCCCTCGTCAGTTAAAGATGGCAAAATTTGGATTCAGCGAAACATTCTGAATACTTCGGTGATTGATTACAGCTTTTTATGCCGCATTAGGTCAATTGTTAATCCATATTCCAACTCACTTTTATCTTAAGAGTTACTGTTCCTGAAGTTATCCAAGCGGATTTGATATAAGTAGATTGGTGGAAATAAATTCAACCCTATTAAATTAGGGAAACAACCCTCAAACCCTTAACAAATGACGAATGACATAAGACGAATGACCATCTCCACCGTTAACTTTAATTGTCCCCACCTACTTAACCATTTCCCAATCAATCTCCAGAAATATGAACCACAACCTCCCGATTGTGTCTCTGCTGGCGATGCTCCCAAATATAAATCCCTTGCCATGTCCCTAAAACCAATCTACCATTGCCAATAGGAATCTGTTCTGAGGTTTTGGTTAAAGCCGTCCGGATATGGGCGGGCATATCATCAGGTCCTTCGGTATCGTGGATGTAGCTGCCATCTTCTGGCACTAATTTGGCAAAGAAATTTGATAAATCGGTCAGGACATCGGGGTCAGCATTTTCTTGAATCACCAGACTGGCTGACGTGTGGCGCAAAAATACAGTACAAAGTCCGGTGTCAATTCCTGACTCCTCAACGATGTCTTTGACGTTTGAGGTGATGCGGGTAAAGGATTTTGCGGTGGTCTTAATCGTAAATTTCTGTTGATAATGGGTCATCGATTCATTGAATTAGAGCAGCAGTTCTCAATTCTAGGCTATAACGCTAACCCAGTTGCTTGAGTTCGTGGTCTTCGTGTTCGTCATCCTCTGGTGATTCTTCGTCATCCTCCTCATCGTCTTCGCGATCGCCAATTCCCAATTTCTCTGACAGGTGGGCGACTAAAGGGTCTTCCTCATCTACGTTTTCTACTTCATCATATTTGTCTTCCACGTTAATGTCGGGTGCTTCAGATTCTATCTCGGCGGATTCTACTTGGTCTAACGTTTCTAACGCTTCTGTTTCATCGGATTCTTGATCACGTTCATTAGTTACCGATGTTTCGACGAACTCAGTAACCACCTCTACCAATTCTGCGTCATCCTCAATGTCATCCTCAATGTCATCCTCGATATCATCCTCAATATCATCCTCCAATTCCTCTGGAGTGTCAGCCATAACCTGTTCAGAACTGTCTACCTCATCGGTATCCACTACCTCATCATCTAATACCTCAGACTCATCCGCCTGTTTCACCTGAGGGTCCCGCCAAGGAGAATCATAACGATGCCACGGTAGGATTGGCTTATTGGGCAGGTTGCGCGTCAACACCGTAATGTTGTCTGCGTCGGGTTCTGGTAAATTTAACCGTTTCCCAGAAGAGTTTTTGTGAACGTGTTGAGAAGTCATAATCGCAAGACCTAGCCAAAACTACTCAGGTCAATCAACGGCACGAAGTAAATCCCTACAACATGCAAGGTAACAACCAAGGCTAACCCCCAGGTCACATAGGCAGAATATTGTAAAGATGATGAGACATCCTCCAATCGCTGCTTGTTTGCATTATAGGTCTCTACTAGGTTAACAATCATTCGTAGTTGATATTCATCTGGCGACAGGACGAGATAGCGTTCCAGAAATTTTTTATCGCCCAGATTGGGGCTAACCGCTAACTGGCGCGGTAAGAAGGCGTTGATCAGCAGAGTGAAATTTACCAGAAATCCGAAAAGTTCGGCAAGGCTAAACCCGTTGGGAAAGAATAACAACCGTGATATGGTTAAGCTAGTGAACAAAGCGCCGTTGGTAACAAATAAGATATTTAACTTCGTGGTTAAGGTTTGGCTTTGCTCCCGTTGCTGATCAATGACCAAGCGGACATCATGAGCGGCTAATTCCAGGGTAGACGATGTGGAACTCTCTTTTTCTTTTTTCTGGTCTGAGGGTTTGGTCGTCTTGGTGGTTTTCGTCGTCTTGGCTGTTTTAGTCTTCGTCGCCTCTGGGGTTTTAGGGGGTTGGGGAGGTTTGACGGTTTCAGCGGGTTCTGAACCTTTCTGGTTTTTTGCGGTTTCGGTTGTCTTGGGCGTTTTAGCCGTCTTCGTCTTCTCTGTAGTCTCTGGCGTTTTCGGCTTGTCTAGGGTTTCAGTGGCTTCTGGACTATTGCTTGTCTTGGGCGTTTCTGATGCATCTGAGGTTTTCGAGGTAGGTGCGGTTTTGTCTAGCAGGGAATTCACAGTAGCTATCATGTCAGGTTAGAGAACGGGATGAGTGAGTTTGTAAATAATGGACAACAGCTTGCGCGATCGCGTCAGCCCCATCTTTAGCGATAGGCTGGGATTGTCTGGGAGGATTGAGAGATTGGTGTAAAAATTCCCAGTGACCTAGGAAAAATTCTTTAGGGGTCACAATTTGATGGTACGCATAATTTTGAATACCTTCCAGTAGGAAGGGAGATTCGGCAAAATCTTCGCGGGTGAGGGAGACGATGGGAATGTCTAGACGTAGTGCTTCGGCAAAGGTACTGTATCCCGGTTTAGATACCACTCGTCCACACAAGGGCATCATATCCACCGGGCGATAGTCTCGACCCAAAATTCTCACTAAATTGGATAAATCGGGGGCATTGGCGTCAAAGGTGATAAATTGCCAGTCAGGAAACTGGGACAGCGTATTGTAGGGAATTTGCTGTAAACCCAGTCCACCAAAGGAGAGTAATACGGTTTTCTCTGTTGGTGAAGTTAAACCCAGCCTTTCTCGCAACTGGCTTTTTGGATAATGGGGTGTCCCACCCGTGAGTCCCACATCCGTAATAGTGGGGAACGCTGTCATCGGTTCGTGAAAGGGGAGACGAAACAAGCGATCGCATAAGCGATAACACTCACCAATCCAATCGGCAATCTCGACAAATTCTCCACCCCACGTCCGATAAATAAAGTCCCAGCCAAAGTTACTCATCATCCAACCGGGAATCCCTGCCGTTTTAGCGATTTTGGCAGCTAAGGGAGGAATATCCGCTAGCACAAGTCCGACACGATTGGTTTGGATAAAATTAACTTCACCGGCAATTATTGAATTTTCAGATGCACGGATTTGTTTGAGTTTTGCCAATGTCGCCACCTTATCCATGGTCAAGCTATCCGACTGAATTACGCCAATATCAAAGGCGCGGGGGCGATGAATAAAATCTCCGGGAATATAAGACTCCAACAACCAACGTGGGGCGGTGGTTACTAAAATTAGTAGGATGTCTGGACAGAGACTTTGGATGGCGGCGGCGACACAAGCGGCACGAACCGCATGACCAAAGCCATGGTTGGTGATCGCGATGTATACAGTAGGTCGAGACATGCTTAGGTGTTCAAAAATAGGGAACAGGGAACAGGGAATAGGGAACAGGGAACAGGGAATAGGCAATCTGTAATTTAGAAGTGTCTTCGCTTAATCCATTCCGTTATTTATTTTATCGGTGTTTTTTATTGATTTTTCCGTATTCAAGATAATTTATAAACTTTTTAAAATTCTCATAATTCTGTATAATTTTGTATAATTACCCTGAAGAATCAGATTGAAGTCATAAGCATCTGATTGATTCAATTGCCATAATTGACAAGAAGGCAGGGGAATCTCTGGCGAAAAGAAAATAACCCAGTTTACGCGACCTTTCCGGGGTGGCTAGTTTTGTCCTGATCCAGAAGACAATTTCTGTAGAACAAGACAACACCCTTGGAAGGATTTAAGACTGTGACAGCCAAACTGAACGCGAATGGTCGTTATCAAAATTTACATCCTGCTAATAAATGTTACACAAGGGAACATCAACCTGTTCCGCAAACGTTAGATAGACAATGCAATAGTCGCCTGCACCCATCTCTACAGAATGTTTCCAGCCTTGCCCTCTATAGCATCGCGGCAATGGCTGCCCCAGGTTTTTCCCATCCGACTTGGGCAAAGTCCTCAGTGAAGACAACCTATCAGCCTGATATTGTTATCCCAACCGCGATTCAACCCACTCAAACCCAGGTAGGAACATCAGCAACATCAACGACTAACGCTCAAGCTGTTGCCTCACCAGAATCTATTATTGTCCAGGAATTTACACCCGAATCGAAGGCAGAGGGCAGAAATAGGGAAATGGAAAGACGGGGAGAATTTCCTAGTCACCAGTTAGGGATCGCTGATCACCAATCGCCAATCGAGGACGATCCAGACAGGCTTGAGTTTTCTGGGGAATCCCAGTTAACCTTGCCAACCCTAGAGGCTTCTGAGTTGGAGATGGCATCGCCAGCATCGGAACGTCCCCACCCAGTTGTGCCAAGAGTGATGAGTGCTAGACAGACAGGGGACAATCACCAACCTAGAGTGGATAGAGATACACGAGATGAACCACATGTCAAGACCTTTGCCATAGACAGGGAAAACAAGGAAGAAACGGAAGAGGAGGAAAACAGACAACCTGTTGCCCTTAATCCGAAAAAGCCCTGTAGTGCGACTCAACCAACAATGTTGGCACAAGCACCCAATCAACAGACACAACCCGCACCCTGTCGGGATGTCAATCGCTTGCAGGAGGAGTTGCGATCGCTAGAAGATATAGACACTCAGACACAATTACGTGCATCCCCAGCCCTGAGTATTGTTATTCCCACCGCTTATGGTGCTGATCGCAATACGGGGTTTGTCAGCGCCACTTATCAGGAACGCACCCGCTATAGTGATGTTGATGATGGAGCATTAGGCATTGGCATTGGTTTGGGCGATGCTGAGAAATCTGTGGGGGTAGAACTTTCATACACACTTGCCAGTTTCGGGTCTAATCGGGATTTTGGCAGTGGCGGTTTTAACGCTAAAGTGCATCGTCGCTTACCTCAAGGTTGGGCAGTTGCGGCGGGTTGGAATGGCTTGATTAACCTAGGTGATGATAATGACTTTGAGAATTCCGTTTATGGTGTGGTGAGTAAGATTATTCGGACACGAGAGGATATTAATCAGCCCTTTAGTCGCGTGGCGATAACGGCGGGAATTGGCAATGGACAGTTTCGCACCGAGGAAGCGGTAGACGATGATAATGGCACGATTAATGTGTTTGGTAACGTTGCGGTGCGAGTGGCTGAACCTGTGAGTTTAATTGCTGAATGGACGGGACAAGACTTGGGCGTCGGTGTGTCTATTGCTCCCTTTAAAAATATCCCGTTGGTGATTACCCCGGCATGGCGAGATATTGCGGGTGCTGGAGATGGGGCGCGATTTGTTTTGGGTGCAGGTTTCGCGTTTAAGTTTTGAGTATGTAGGAGTTGGTAATGGAACTTTCTTTTCGCTGTTGATGATAACATTTGTGTAAAATCAGCCCTGACGTAGGGGCGGGTAATGGAACTTTCTTTTTGCATTGATGATAACGTTTGTGCAAAACCCGCCCAAACTAAGTGTTGCAGAAATTGGAATATGGAGTAACTTTGATGAAAGTAAAACAACCGATAGTTTGGACAATAACAACTTTACTAATGGGTAGTGGGTTAATCGCCACATCTGCCAATGCTCAACCCCCCAACCAGTCAGATATTACGGGAACGAATATCTGGAATAATACCGCACCGATTTTTGATCAGGATGGTGAATTAGATCCAGCTATATTAGAGAATGCTCGTCGTCTGGATCAAGCCTTAGAAGAAGCGGCTGAGGGTTGCTGTAATGCGGTTCAGCCAGAGCGTCCGCGTCGATTTGCTAGAGAACCAGGAAATCCTAACCCAGCTTGTGCAGATTGTCTGGAGTTAAATCGTTTGGTTGAGGAAACCGAGATATTTTTGGATGAAGTCAATCGCATTCAGGGAGAGCGAGTGAACACCAGTCGTAACCGTCTTTGGTAGGGAGAAGGCAGATGGCAGAAGGAAAATGGATACTGTTGGCGGATGTCGGGGCTTATTTTCAATTAGAAGACAACAAGACGGCGAGTTGGGTTTTAAACTGATTTAACTCAAACAATTCAATTGTTCTTTTTCGTAATGCTTCTGGATTGTAGACCATTTTATTAGCATAATTTCCTTGGATAATTTCAATAAGTTTGTTAGCAATATCCTCTACATTATTGGGATCAACTAAGCATCCTAATTCGCCACTAGCTAGAGGTTGAACAGAACCATCTTGATTTCCTGCTAACACAGGTTTACCACAGGCTAATGCTTCTAAAAAGACAATGCCAAAGCCTTCCCCCTGACTGGGCATAGCAAACACATCACAAAGGTTATAATGATCGCATAATTCCTCATCTGTCAAAAATCCTGGCAAAGTCACGCAATCATCGAGATTCAATCTGGTAATTAAGCTTTGAATCCTAGGGCTATCGTCACCTTTACCCGCGAGAATATAGTGAATGTTGGGGATGTGCTGACGAATTTTGACTAAGGCATAGAGAATTTGATCGTAGCCTTTATACTTAGCCATACGCCCTAGGCGAGTTACTGTTAATATAATCGGTTGATTCGGGCTTATATTATACCGTTTGAGCAAGTAACTTGGTTTTGAATTTATTTGAAAATATTTTGCCTCAAAGGTATTAAATAATAGATGAACTTTTCTATTTTCAATATTTTGCTCTTTGATTAATCTATTTTTTGTGTATTCACTAACAGCAATTATTTTTTCTGCCCCCTGCAATGCTAGTTTATGGGAAGTTTTTTGTGTAGACCAGACCTCGACACCATGAGCAACGAACCAGTAAGGAACTCCATTGATCCGTTTAAGTAAATAGCAAGCGATCGCATAGTTTATATGGGTAGATAATACTAAACTTGGACGCTGCCAAATGCCTTGTACAATTATTGTAATTGCCAAAAGTATAGTTTGTAGCAATCGGGGAAAATGTCCGAAATAGTGAAACTTAGTATGCGGTAGGAATTGGATATTTTGCAGGTTTTTTGAATCGTTTTTATCATACTTGAGGAAAACGTCATAATTGGCATCTGGATATAAATCTTGTAATGATTTGAGCAAGTAAGCCGAATAAACCTGCACTCCTCCCTTAAATCCAAACATATTAGGGAATATGAGATAGAAATGATTCTTGTTCAAGGGGTGTTTTTGAGTCATGGTAAAATCTAAACTTACTTGAGTGTTGGTTCGATTTGTGTTCCTGATATAACCGCTAGGGATAAGAAATACAGCTCAATCGTTGTAAAGGTATAGTCTTCAATGAAGAAGTCAAGGGAAAAGTAAGGGTTTGAGGCTTGTTTACATAACTTGATCTAGTTAAGTTTATTTCCACCAACCTACTTAATTCTTTTCATCTCAATCTTGCCGTAACGCACTACTATACCTTGCCTAATTCATACTGAAAAAAGGTGGGCATTGCCCACCCTATATGATTACTGCAACTGTTCAATTAACTGACGTTTGGCTGTATCCAAGGCTTCCGGTAACTTACTGGCATCTCGTCCCCCAGCTTGGGCTAAGTTGGGGCGTCCCCCACCGCCACCGCCGCAAAGTTTGGCAATTCCACCGATAAATTTACCGGCTTGTAGTTGCTTGTCTTTGTGAACTTTGGCACTAAACGCCGCGACTAAACTGACTTTACCTTCTGTAGGTACAGAACCTAAAACAACTGCACTGTCTCCCAGTTTTTGCTGAAGTCGTTCCGCTGCGGTTTTCAGGGCGTCGGGTTCAATGTCTCCCAGATTGGCGACTAAAACCTTGAACTCACCCACGGATTCAGCTTGACTTAATACCTGATCCGATTTGGCTAATGCCAATTCTTGTTTCACGGCGTCTAATTCTTTCTGAGACGCTTTGAGTTCGTTCTGGAGATTGGTAATGCGATCAGGGATTTCTTCCGGTTTTGCCTTCAAGCGATCGCCTAATTCTTTGACCACTTTATCCCGAAGGTTCAAATAATCCAATACCGCCGGACCCGCTACCGCTTCAATGCGCCGAATCCCGGACGCTACGCCCGTTTCAGCGACAATTTTAAACACACCAATTTCAGCGGTGTTATTTACATGAGTCCCGCCACAGAGTTCCATCGAAACACCAGGGAAATCAATCACCCGTACCTCATCGGCATACTTTTCGCCAAACATAGCGATCGCACCTTTTGCCTTGGCGTCTGTCAGGGGCATTATTGCCACATCTGCGCCGTGGGCTTCAGCGATCCAGGTATTAATTTGATCCTCAATTTGGGTTAATTCCTCTGAAGTCAGGGAACGGGAACAATTGAAGTCAAACCGCAGCCGATCAAAGGCGACTAAGGAACCCGCTTGGGAAATTGACGGGTCAACAATCTTTTTCAGCGCCGCTTGTAATAAGTGAGTGGCGGTATGATTAGCTTGGGCGCGACGGCGACAAGCGCGGTCAATTTGGGCGGTAACAGTATCCCCTAGGTTTAGGGTTCCCCGTTCCACGCGACCAAAATGGACAAAGAAGTCGGATTCTTTTTTCACATCTTCAATCCGTACCACTAAATTATCGCCCGACAAATAACCGCGATCGCCAATTTGTCCCCCCGATTCAGCATAGAAGGGGGTTTGATCCAAGATAATTTGCACCGCTGTACCCGATGGGGCAGAATCTACCGCTTTGCCTTCAATTAACAAGACTTCGACTTTGGCAGTCAATTGGGGTTGACTATATCCCAAAAACTCGGTGCTATGGATATGTTCAGCTAACTTATCCAAGCTTCCCTGTACCGTCAAATCAATGGTTTTATGGGCATCTCTTGCCCGTTGGCGCTGCTTCTCCATTTCCACGTCAAAGCCTGCCAAATCTACCGGAATCCCTTGTTCTTCGGCAATTTCTTGGGTTAATTCCAAGGGGAACCCGTAGGTATCATAGAGGGTAAAGGCATCGATTCCGGAAATACTATCCGGCTTTTTCGCCATAATCTCTGCCAATAACGTCTCGCCGTGTTCGATGCGTTTCAGGAATTGAGATTCTTCGCGTTGCAATTGCGCTTTAATCGAATCATCCCGTTGTCGCACATTCGGATAAGCATCTTCAGTCAATGCGATCGCGGTTTCGGCGACTTGGGTGGTAAACTGCCCTTGAATACCAATTAAGCGTCCATGACGCACCACTCGCCGGATTAAACGGCGTAGGATATAACCGCGCCCGGTATTTGACACGGTAACGCCATCAGCAATGAGATGAACGACGGCGCGAATGTGATCCCCAATCACTTTCAGGGAGACTTTGGTTTTCTCGTCACATTTAGCGTAATCAATGCCAGCAATCTCCGCCGCCGTCTTGATAATCGGGAAAATCAGATCCGTTTCGTAGTTATTCGGAACCTGCTGGAGGATTTGCGCCATCCGTTCTAATCCCAACCCGGTGTCAATATTTTTATTCTGTAGGGGGGTGAGATTCCCCTCTGCATCCCGGTTGTATTGCATGAATACCAGGTTATAGTACTCAATAAACCGGGTGTCATCTTCTAAATCGATATCCTTGTCCCCTTTTTCCGGGTGGAAGTCGTAATAGATTTCTGAACAAGGACCACAAGGACCGGTTGGACCCGATGCCCAGAAGTTATCCGCTTCCCCCATCCGTTGGATACGATGAGCCGGGATACCAATTTTATCCCGCCAGATGGCAAAAGCTTCATCATCCTCTCGAAACACACTCACCACCAGGCGTTCTGGGGGTAATTCAAAGACTTGTGTCGATAACTCCCATGCCCAGGCGATCGCTTGTTCTTTAAAATAGTCGCCAAAGCTAAAATTGCCCAGCATTTCAAAGAAAGTATGGTGTCGCGCCGTGCGTCCCACATTTTCAATATCATTGGTGCGGAGACATTTTTGCGACGTGGTGGCGCGGGAAAAGTCCGACTGGCGTTGTCCCAGGAATATCGGTTTAAAGGGTAACATCCCGGCGATGGTGAGTAACACGGTGGGATCTTCCGGGACTAAGGAAGCCGACGGCAAAACCTGGTGTTGCCGTTTTTCGTAGAAGTCCAGGAATTTTTGTCGGATTTGGTTACCACTGAGGGATTTGGGAGATTTGGGCATGGTGTTTCACTCAAGGCTAGGAATGGATTGGTCGGATTTTGGATTGTAGGCGTTTAGAGTTATCCATCCTAGAGATAACGAGGTTTATCAGTTCAATTGGGATCTATTTTGACATTTGTTATCGATTGTTGCAGGGTTTTTGGTTCTCATCCCGGTTTCAGCTATAACTGGGCGGTTTAAACCGCAGCTACACAAACAAAACCCGCCTGCGCGGGTTTCCACACCCCTCGATTAGTCCTTGTCAAGCGGACTTTGTTTCGTTTGGTTCCGCGATTTCCAATCGCTAGGGCTTATCTTCACTCCTCTTTTCGTGGAGCGTAAATCCTGGATGACTGATTCCACAGTATCAGCTTGAGAGAAATTTCCCGCTTTGAGGTTATTGTAATGGCGTTGGAGTACATCACTATCCTGGGATTGCCAAGAGACAAGACGAGTCACTACGGCTATCTTTTCGGCTAAATCATTTTGCAGTTGAGGTAAATCCTGAGCATTGTCCCAAACTTGGAGAAACAGTTCCAGCGTTTTTTTGCCTTCTGGATAGTTGAGGGCGGTGGGAGTTGATTTAGGAGAGCCAACCCATTTCAACAGAGTTTTTACTTCATCAGTTCCCCCACTTAGGAAATAGGTTAAAAAACGCCAGTATGTATTGTCAGCATTATTGAGAATATAAACAACCTCATTTAAGTCCAGTCTCCTGAAATCAAGTAATAAATTAGCTACCAAAAAATGAACGACTTTTAAGTCAAGTTGAATGAAGTGGAGAATCTCAGGGATATATTGGGTGACGGCTTCCCCCAGATTCCCTAATGCTATAGCCGCAGACTCACGAACGTATAAATCAACGGTTTCATCCTGGAGTAAATTGAGAATATCAGGGATGTATTGGACGTCAGCTTCCCCCAAATTCCTTAATGATCCAGCCACCGAGCCACGCAGGAATGAATCAACGGTTTCATCCCGGAGTAAATTGAGAATATCAGGGATGTCTTGGACGCCAGCTTTACCCAGATTTCCTAATGCTCTAGCCACCGAGTCACGAAGGAATGGATCAACAGTTTCATCCTGGAGTAAGTTGAGAATATCAGGGATGTATTGGGCACCAGCTTTCCCTAGATTCCCTAATCCTATAGCCGCCCAGGCACGAATGTCTGAATCAACGGTTTCATCCTGGAGAATATTGGCTATTTCCGGGGCGTAAACAGCGCCAGCTTCCCCGATATTCTCTAATACTCTAACCGCCGAGCGACGAATGTCTGAATCAACGGTTTCATCCTGGAGTAAATTGACAATATCAGGGATGTATTGGACACCAGCTTCTCCCAGATTGACTAATGCCATAGCCGCCGAGCGACGAATCTCATCATCAACGCTTTCATCCTGGAGGAAGTTGAGAATATCAGGAATATAGGGGGCGCCAGCTTCCCCTAGATTGACTAATGCCATAGCCGCCTGACGACGAATCTCATCATCAACGGTTTGATCCTGGAGAATATTGGCAATCTCCGGGGCGTAAACAGCGCCGGCTTCCCCTAGATTCCCTAATGCATAAGCCGCCTGACGACGAACTCCGAGATCAACGGTTTGATCCTGGAGAATATTGGCAATCTCCGGGGCGTATGGGGCGGTAACTTCCCCTAGATTCCCTAATGCATAAGCCGCCCAGCTACGACTGTCTGAATCAAGGGTTTTATCCTGGAGGATGTTGAGAATTTCAGGGATGTATGGGGCGGCGGCTTCCCCCAGATTTTCTAGTGCATCAGCCGTCACGTGACGAATGACTGCATCAACGGTTTCATCCTGGAGGATGTTGAGAATTTCAGGGATGTATGGGGCGGCAACTTCCCCCAGATTTCCTAATGCTCTAGCCGCCAAGCGACGACTGTCTGAATCAATGGTTTCATCCTGGAGGAAGTTGATAATATCCGGGATATATTGGGCGCTAGCTTTTCCCAGATTTCCTAATGCATAAGCCGCCGAGCTACGAATGTTTGCATCAAGGGTTTTATCCTGAAGAAT
This sequence comes from Coleofasciculus sp. C1-SOL-03, assembly GCF_040220555.1. NCBI lineage: Bacteria > Bacillati > Cyanobacteriota > Cyanophyceae > Coleofasciculales > Coleofasciculaceae > Coleofasciculus > Coleofasciculus sp. C1-SOL-03. The sequence goes on along the minus strand of NZ_JAVJUO010000062.1, from coordinate 44,406 downwards.
CTTGAGAATATCAGGAGCGTAGGGGACGCCAACTTCCCCCAGATTCCCTAATGCCATAGCCGCCGAGCGACGAATGTCTAAATCAAGGGTTTCATCCTGAACTAAATTGATAATATCCGGGATGTAGGGGGCGGCGGCTTTCCCCAAATCACCTAATTTATAAGCCACCAAGCGACGAATGTATGAACTATGGTAGAAATCAAGGGTTTCATCCTGAACTAAATTGATAATATCCGGGATGTATTGGGCATCGGCTTTCCCCAAATTGACTAATGCATTAATCGCCAAGCTAGGACGGTATGCATCGAGGGTTTCATCCTCAAGGAAATTGATAATATCCGGGATGTATTGGGTAGCGGCTTCTCCCAAATTTCCTAATGCACCAGCCGCCGAGTTACGAACAGAGACGTCAAGGGTTTTATCCCGAAGAATGTTGGCAGCTTTCTGGGCAATATTTTCGGGTTTATCCACCACAGTTTGCAAATCCTGGGACTCGTATCGAGCTAATCGCCCCAAAGCATATCCCTTTACCTCGTCATGTCCATCATCCAGAGCCGCGACTATCCCGTCAATCTGCCAAGGTTGCGGCTTGGGCGGTTCTTCGGCGCTCACCCAAGGGAGGGCAAGTTGGAGCGTCAGAAACAGGCTAAACAGGAAGATAAAAAAGGGAGAAAATGGTTTGGTTTTATGAATGGTTTTTAACATAGTGAAAAGCGTGCCGAACCAGAAAGGTATAAGGCTCCAAGACAGAAGGGAACAGGCAAAGGATGTAGCTTGCTTGGCACTTCGCGAGTAGGACAAATGACCAATGACCAATGACTGACCAATGACCCATAACTAAGCTATGGTATCGGATAATGCGTTAAACGCGAAGGAACTGCGAAAATGAAGGTAGAGTTACAGACATTTTTTAAAGCAACGAACCCTAGCCGGACGCTGGTTGTGGATAATCCGGAAGACCAGAAATTTTATATCGACTTTTCCCCAGTACGCGGGGGGAAGATTATCGAGGAACTTAAGGATAATATTACCTTTTTCTCTCCCGATGAACCCACCTGCGCCTTATTTACCGGACATATTGGTTGTGGCAAATCGACGGAGTTATTGCGACTGAAGGCAGAACTAGAAGAAGATGGGTTTCATGTGGTCTATTTTGAGTCCAGTGAAGACTTGGAAATGGCGGATGTGGATATTGGGGATGTGCTACTGGCGATCGCACGGCGGATTTCTCAAAGCTTGCAAACTGTCCAACTGGGCAAATTGACCCAACGGTTTCCCGAACGACCGAAAATCTTGCCCATGGTTCCGGTACAGTTAAAAGATCGGCTTCAAGTGCTTGAAACCTAGTGCAGCGCGGCAAAAATACTTGAGCAGCTTCGTAGATACGATGAAGCAGGGGAAGCAGAGGGAGCTGGGGAAGCTGAGGGAGAGAGGTTAGCTGTTCACCTTAAGTTGACACAGATGACGCTCCGTGCGCCCAATTCAGACGTGCGCCTATCCTCTATAGCGACAGCTCTATTTTATTGCAAATTGTAAAATGACTATGATATACTCTATGGAAATCATAAGTTTCCCTGTGGGTATTCATATAGCAATAAATTAAGACTTATGCACCAACCCGGCTGAGGATAGGGGCATGATGTGTCGTGTCTGTGTCTCTATGGATGTTGGCTCAACGGTAATTTTTGACTGATAAGGGATTAGGTCTGACACCTTTGATTCGTTAATCGAGAAAAAGCTTTCATGCAAATAACCAATCAAATCCACTTTCGCCACCTAAAAGGAGATATTTTTGGCGGGTTGACAGCGGCTGTTGTTGCCTTACCCATGGCACTAGCCTTCGGAATCGCTTCGGGCGCTGGTGCGGCGGCGGGTTTATGGGGGGCAATATTAGTCGGATTTTTTGCCGCCTTATTTGGGGGTACACCGAGCCTGATCTCTGAACCAACCGGTCCAATGACGGTTATTTTAACCGCTGTAATTGCTGGACTGCAAGCGAATAATCCGGACAATTATCTCGCCCTGGCATTCACCGTGGTGATGATGGCAGGAGTCTTTCAAATTATCTTTGGGGTATTACGATTGGGGCGATATATTACCATGTTGCCCTATAACGTCATTTCCGGATTTATGACCGGAATTGGCGTGATTCTGATTTTTCTGCAACTGGCTCCTTTCTTGGGACAAGAAACTCCGCCTGGGGGTGTCTTGGGTGTAATCCAAAATCTGCCTACTTTAATCGCAAATATCGATCCTTGGGAAACGATTTTAGGAGCCATCACCTTAGCGATTCTGTTCTTTTACCCGTCTCAATTTAAAAAAGCGATGCCACCCCAATTGGTGGCTTTAGTGATTGGGACAGCCATTTCGCTGATTTTCTTTAGTGGTGTTGAGATTCGCACAATCGGCACGATTGGAGAAATTACACCGGGTTTACCTGAGCTACAAATGCCTGCTTTTACGTCGGAAAATGCGCGGTTAATGTTCGTTAATGCAATTGTGTTGGCGACAGTAGGTTCTATCGATTGCCTGTTAACCTGTCTCGTGTCTGAAAGTCTGACTCGACAGGACTGCAAATCCAACAAAGAGTTAGTGGGTCAAGGTGTTGCTAATTTAGTTACAGGTTTATGTGGTGGAATCGCGGGTTCTGGAGCAACAACAGCGACGGTGGTCAATATCCAAGCGGGTGGACGCACAGCATTATCAGGTATTTGTCGGGCTTTAGTGCTGTTCATCGTCGTGTTGTGGGCGGCGCCTTTAACCTCTGCAATTCCCCTGGCTGTCTTAGCTGGAATTGTTTTAAAAGTGGGGATTAATATCATTGATTGGGGCTTTCTCAAGCGAGTTCACAAAATCTCTTGGAAAGCAGCGGGGATTGTCTATGGTGTGGTACTGCTAACAGTGTTTGTGGATTTAATGATCGCTGTGGCTGTTGGCGTATTTATCGCGAATATATTAACCATCGAAAACCTATCCAAACTACAATCCGAGGCAGTTAAAGCGGTTACTGATGCCGATGATCAGATTGTTCTCGCTGATGAGGAAAAGCGCATTTTAGATGTGGCGAATGGGCGAGTTTTACTGTTCCATCTGAGTGGACCGATGATTTTCGGTGTAGCTAAAGCCATTTCCAGAGAACACAATGCCATTGCCAACTATGATGTTTTGATTGTCGATTTAGGTGAAGTTCCTATCCTGGGCGTAACCTCTTCCTTAGCAATTGAAAATGCGATTCAAGAGGCGATTGATGAAGGACGGGATGTAATCGTTGTTGGTGCAACCGGGAAGATAAAAAGTCGGTTAGAAAAATTGGGCATTGCTGGTTTAATTCCCGGACATCACTGGATGGGCGATCGCCTGACGGCACTGCAAGAGGGTTTAGCGATAGTACGGGAAAAACAAGGCTTTGGCTATGAAGACAAGGAAGACCAGTTTACCCGTTCACAGGCTTAAGAAGAGTTTGTAGTTGCGCTTTAGCGCAGCTGCTATAGAAATGTAGCGATTAGGTAAACCCGCCCGACTCCACCCTTTCACCCCGACATGTTTAAGGTGCGATCGCAGTTAGCAATCTGGTAGGTTTTGTTATCGTCGACTATCGCCACTTCCATGATGTGATGCCAACTTGAGTTAAAATCACTTAATAAGTAGGTAGACTTTGAAGATTAGTTTATCGTTGAGAAATCACATCCTAGACACAGTTTATGAGTACATTCCGCGTTGGTATTGCAGGACCGGTGGGTTCTGGGAAAACTGCTTTATTGGATGCTTTGTGTAAGGCAATGCGGGCATCTTATCAAATTGCTGTCGTCACTAACGACATTTACACCCAGGAAGATGCCCAGTTTCTGGTAAACTCTCAAGCATTAGAGCGCGATCGCATTCGAGGTGTGGAAACTGGAGGTTGTCCCCATACGGCGATTCGGGAGGATGCATCCCTCAATCTAGCGGCAGTTGCAGAGTTAGAACAAAAGTTCACCCCCTTAGATTTAGTCTTCTTAGAAAGTGGGGGAGATAACCTAGCCGCCACCTTTAGTCCAGAACTCGTCGATTTGACGATTTACGTGATTGATGTCGCCGCTGGTGACAAAATTCCCCGCAAAGGCGGACCCGGAATCACCAAATCGGATTTATTGGTGATTAATAAAATAGACCTAGCACCGATGGTAGGGGCTGATTTGGGCGTTATGGAACGAGACGCCAAAACGATGCGAGGCGATAAGCCGTTTGTGTTTACGAATTTGAAGACTCAAGACGGATTGGCAACCGTGATTGATTTTATCAAGCTCCAGATGGGAGTAACTTGACAAAGGCTGTTTAATTTGCTAGTAAATCCGGTGAGAGAACCGGAGATAAAAACATTCAGTAGTTAGCCTGTCCCTATCCTACCCTCATCTATGCAGTAATCTCGACTTAAACCTTAAAGAATTTTCTTTCAGCATAATTTATCCAAACTTTTATTCTGCTCAGGTGATTTTGCAAAATTAATTTTACTCTTTACTGGCAGATTAATTAGCCAAGTAGTCGATTCCGTATTTTCACGAGTTCCCTTTTGCTTGTAAGAGTGAAATATCCGAAAATATTCCCTATTGTTCCTCAATCGACAACGTTAAACTGATAAAAAGTTTAGGCTGAAACCAATGATTACTGACTTAGAACTCTGGTTATCCTCAAATACCCGACGGTATATCGAGCTTTGCCAAAAAAGCAATATCGATATCGAAGATATGGCATTTTTAGAGAATTTTAGAGTTTTGCAGAGGATAGTCATTTCTCAAAGGCAGACTCAAGATGCTCGATTACCCGATTGGCAACAGCTATCAGCAGAACTCAATAGATCAGCATAAAGTCTAGGCAGACAAAAGTATCTCTCGGTGCAAATTTAAGCTAACCCTTAGCTATTTCCTGTTTGTTTCCAGGTCAATGTGAGAAATGCTCTTTATTATGGCTCTGCCGCTACTCGACTACAGCAGACAGAGCCTCTTCAAGAGTATTCTTAGCCAAAGGTTAGAAAAGTGTTCCTGGAATTAAACCAGACATTTACTTTTCCAACGGTTCGCCCGCCGCCTTCCAGCCATTAATACTGGGCGGAAAACTGCGAACATTCGTGTACCCTAACAACCGCAACGCCGTCATACCGATTGCGGTGCGATGCCCACTAGAACAGTATAAAATTACAGGTTTATCCGTGGGAATTTTGTCTAAATTCTTGGTGAGCGATCGCACGGGAATATTAATAGCGCCAGGAATGTGTCCTGAAGCATATTCCGACGGTTCTCGCACATCCACTAATACTACATCTTTCTCCTTTTTTAACTTGTTCTTCAACTGCTTCACTGGCATTACTGTATAGTAATCTCGTGGTAGCGAATTCAGCAATTGATCCACTGCTGTATAGACTTCTGCGCTAGGTGGACTCGTCACCTTAGATTCTACGGCAGCTAGGGCAGATTTAGGAACGAATACACCACCCAGCAGAGTTAAAACCAGTAATAATCCCAGGAGTAATCCTGATAGCATTTTTTGAATTTTCATCATTTTTATCCTTAATTTAGTTGCTTTTCGTTTGTTGATTTTGGGCAATTGTAGTAATGCACCATTGCTCAAGGCTTTGGTTATTAACTCCCGGCTCGCTAAACAGAAACCGCTCGATTTTCTTCCCAGTGGCGGGCACCGGATTCCCGACGAATATCTCGCCAAATCTGAGTCGCTGCTAAAGCACCATCTCCAGCCGCCACAACCACTTGATTTAACCCCACCTTCAAGTCTCCAATCGCAAAGATTCGCGGGTGAGACGTCCGCCCCATTTTATCGGTAATCAGATTACTACCCTTGACATCTAAATTGAATCCTTGGAGATAAGTATTGTGATAGCGTGACCCCATAGAAATTAATCCAGTTTCTAAGGGAATAATTGACCCATCCACTAACTCAACTCCCGTCATCTGGTGATTTTCACCCAGAAATTTCTTAATCGGGGTTTCCACCAAACGATAACCATGATTGTGCAGTTGAGAACGCATTGAATCACTCACCTCAAACAGTCCATGGGTGAACACAGTGATATAAGGTGTAAACCAACTGAGATTAAACACCATTTCTTCAATACTCGCTTCACTACCCGCCAAGAAACCACATTGCTTATCTGTCATTTCATAGCCATCACAAACCATACAGACATGTAAGTTATATCCTGCATAATCAAAGACATTTTGCATATCCTCCAAAGGGGGTAAATTATCGATAATGCCACTCGCGGCAATTAAGTATTTCGAGCGCAATACGGGGTAAATACTATTTTTACGACCCACTTTCACCCGCACAGCAAACCTATTTCCTTCATCCACCACTTCCTCAACATAACCATTCAACATATCGCCATTTAAAGACGTGTAATGCTGTTTTCCTTGTTGCAACAAAACGCGACCTGGAGTATCCGGTGGTAAGCCTAAATAATTGTGCAATTCCTGCATCCAAAATGAGCGAGCTTTGCCTTTATCAATAATTAGGCTCGAAAGGCGAAATCGTTGCAGGTAGATTCCAGCAGAAAGTCCACCGGCGCCGCCGCCAACGACAATCGCATCGTAAATATGATTCAGACGTTCAGGCAGATTTTTTTTCGTGAGTTGCATGGTTGTCATAATTTGAACAAACTTAAAAAAACTTATCCAGTAAGCTTTAGCTTACTTTAGCTTTGAGCCAGAAATTTATTTCTTGGCTCCCTTAAGAAACATGCCATTTAACTTAACTCGCCTCCACCCCAATTTGGCAACAAGCTAACTAGATAAGTTGGGTTTCGTTCCTCAACCCAACCTACTTGCTGGCTTTTGCAAAATTCCTGTTATGACACATCTCTACTTTTAGTAGCCACTCCAGAAATATGAGGGCTAACAATTGGAAAAGAAACCTGAAACTGTTGATAATTTAGGTTCTCAAATCCAGCCTTTTCTAACGCCAGCCCTGTTTCCCGATTTGGATGACACCCATCAAACACCGTTTTCCAAATCGGCTCAATGCTACCTTGAATCCGCCGTTGCCAACTGCCACATTCAGCGGCTATATGTTCAACAAACAAAAAGCGACCCCCTGGCTTGAGAACTCGTCGGATTTCTTGCACTGTTGCAGAAAGATTGCTGACGGAACAGAGGACGTAGGTACTGACAACAGCATCCACACTATTATCATCAACATCAATCCGTTCAGCAGACCCACTGTTGATATCAATCCGGTTCAACCCAACCTGTTGGGCTTCCTGTTCCAGGTAGGAATGCATAAAAGGATTTGGTTCAACGCCTATCCAATGAATGTCAGTGGGATAATACTCTAAATTAACCCCAGCCCCAGGTCCAATTTCTACAACTTTCCCCTGCAAGTCGGCAAATAAAGCCTGCTTGAGTTGAGCTAGGGTAGAATGGTTACTGCAATTTGCTAATTGAATAGCATTTTCATCGGCTGTGTTTGCCTTCGCCATTCCCCAAGCAAATAACTGTTTGTACCAGTTTGCACAGGGTTGTATTTTTAAGACCATAATGATTCACCATTTACAATTAGGGAACTTTCATGGTAGCAAGTTAGCATCAGGATTGTTTCCTATCAAAGCTTCACTTAAGAAGAATGGCGCTGACTTAAGTTGGGTTCGTAGTAGGCACGAAGCGTGCCAGAAGCGCTTTAGCGCTTACTACAAACTCTAAAGTCAGTAGCATTACACTTACGAATTGGTTTGAATCTCTAATCCTAACCGTCGCCATTCCACCATGCCGCCTGTGATATTAAATACCTTAGCAAAACCTGCTTTAGCCAGTTGTTTGGCAGCAATGGGACTGCGATGAGCGGTTAAACAAATAACGGCAATGGGTTTATCTTTGGGCAAATCTTGGAACCACTGCGGTAAAACCCAACGGCGAAACATCGGAATTATGCCGATAAGAATACGGGGTAAACTGAGGTTAATTGCGCCGGGGGCGTGACCCATTGCATATTCAAAACCACTGCGGACATCGATAAGTAATGGTGGATTTGGAGATTCGACAAATTCTTGGGGAGAACAGTCTTTGACAAAGGGAGAGAAAGAGGATATAGAATTCATAGATTATTTCCAATTCAAAATGTTAAGACTCAATTGTGTTGCTGTTTCCATAGAGATTTTTGACCAAAAGTCTATAGGAATGTCGGAAATGCAACAAAAACTCATACCCTTTCTTCGTAACATTGCACCTAATACTCATTCACCCTTCCCAACCTCCCCTTACTAAGGGGAGGTGCCGTAGGCGGTGGGGTAAAAGTGCAACGTCATACAAACTTGGTATCAGACAAAATGATTAAATTAAAGTTTAAACCCACCACGGTGTTTCCCCAGTGCGGGGATCAGTTTCCGTCCAAGGCGCTATGCGGATGTAGTCGCCTTCAATCTTGACCTGCACCAGCTTCAGGGGACGGTCAGCCGGACCCCGGACAACCGAACCATCGGGACTATAACGAGACCCGTGACAGGGACATTGAAATTGTTGATCCATATTGTTCCAGGGAAAGGTACAACCTAAGTGGGTGCAGTTATCGACAATTCCGATTGAATCTAAGGTGTTATCGTCGGTAACGGTTAAATACGTCGGTTCACCAGCCAAACCCGCAACCAATGCACGGGCGCCTGCACCTTGGGCGACGATTTGGGACACGGGGATGGGATTCCCTAATTTATCTTTGGCGATAATCGAACCATCTGCGCCCCCTTCTTGGGGTGGGACAAAGAATTTAGCGGCTGGATAGAGGGCGGCGCTGGCTGTGGCAGCGATGGTTGCTCCGGTGAGGAAGTTGAGAAGCTGTCGCCGAGACATTGAGACGCTTTGCATCGATAGACTGTCTTCCATGGATATCCTCCGATTTGTGTAAACAAAATTTACGATTTGTTATTTAGTTTAATAACCAATTGGCTATTTAGTCAAGTAATAAGATCTGCTTAACCTACTTCAGGTACTGGTGATGCTTCGTAGAGGGCGACCCGAACCGATTGAGTGGACGCCAATTGTTGATTGATACAAGCGGGCATCCATGTCAACTTAAGGTCGCCCCTACAGGGTACAGGTGTTTCGTTTTGGCATCTCGCGTTTATGGAGCGCCGCTCAATCCCGATAGATTGTAAATATAGTTACAAAGTTGTATAGTTTTAATAAACAGTGGTGTAATCATGGCTCATATTGTGGTAATCGGTGCGGGTATTGGCGGACTACCCACCGCTTACGAACTACGGCATCTCCTGCCTCATGTCCACCGAATTACGTTAATTTGTGACAAACCTGAATTTACGTTTATTCCCTCTCTCCCGTGGGTTGCGTTCAATTTAACTCCACTCCAGCGAATTCAAGTAGACATTGCTTCTGTGGTCAAGTCTCGGCAAATAGAGTTTGTCCAAGGTAAAGTAACGGGTATTGACCCCAAGGCTCAATGGTTAAGGGTGGGAGACAGGTCAATTGATTATGATTATGTAGTAATTGCTACCGGGGCGGAATTAGCGCTAGATGCCATACCCGGATTAGGACCCGATCGCGGTTATACCCAATCGGTGTGCAATCCTCACCATGCTTTAATGGCAAAACAAGCGTGGGCTAAATTTCTGGAAAATCCCGGACCCTTGGTAGTGGGGGCGGTTCCGGGTGCGAGTTGTATGGGACCGGCTTATGAATTTGCCCTATTAGCCGACTGGATACTGCGGCGACAAGGATTGCGAGAACAAGTACCGATTACCTTTGTCACTCCAGAACCTTATGCAGGTCATTTGGGAATTGGAGGTATGGCAGATTCGGCGGAATTGGTGACTGAATTAATGCGTCAACGGCAGATTGAGGTGATTGAGAATGCTGAAATTACTGCCATTCATCCGCAACAGATAACCTTGGCAGAGGGTCATAGGCTACCCTTCCACTATGCCATGCTGCTACCGCCATTCCGGGGACCCCGCTTTGTCCGAGATGTCCCTGGGTTGAGTGATCAGAAGGGTTTTCTACCTGTATTACCAACGTATCAGCATCCCTCATTTCCCTCTATTTATAGTGCAGGCGTAGTGGTGCAGTTATCGCCACCGGAAAAGACACCTTTGCCTATCGGTGTGCCAAAAACGGGGCAAATGGCGGAGGCGATGGGGATGGCGGTGGCGCACAATATTGCTAGAGAGTTGGGTGTGATTCAAGCTGCATCGGTGACGCCAACCTTAGCAGCGATTTGTATGGCGGATTTTGGTGATACAGGAATTGTATTCCTAGCTGATCCCGTTTTACCTAATCCCAAAACAGGTCAACGGCGACGTGCGATCGCCAAACGCGGTCGTTGGGTAAGCTGGTTAAAGATTGCTTTTGAGCGATTTTTCTTAACCAAGATGCGATGGGGGTTATCTGTACCTTGGTTTGAGCGTTGGGGTTTGCGCTTGTTGGGCTTATCGCTGGTAGAACCAATTCCAGTATCAAAGGATTATCCAATTGAGTCAAGTTTGCAAACTAGATAAGCGATTAAACTAACAGTTTGGCATAGTAAGTCCGGAAGAGTCAGGCTTACGCTATACTAAAGTCTAAAGTTGGAGAACTAAGAGGCAATAGTAAGTGCAATGGTTCAAAAAATAGCCCTCTTTAATCACAAAGGCGGAGTCAGTAAGACTACAACCACATTTAATCTTGGTTGGATGCTTGCCTCAAAGGGAAAAACAGTAATTCTTGTAGATACTGACCCCCAGTGTAATCTAACGGGTATGGCTTTAGGACAAGGAACAGAGAGCGACGAGGCAAGAATTGAGGCGATTTACAATACCCATTCAAATATTAGAACAGGGCTAGCACCAGCTTTTGAGTCACAGCCAAGGGCTATTGAGGCAGTAGACTGCATTCCCATTGAGGGACAAGATGGACTGTTTTTACTACCTGGTCATGTGGGTTTTGCGGAATATGAAGTCACATTGGGAATTGCTCAAGAGCTAAGTGGCTCAATTCAGGCTCTCAAAAACTTACCCGGCTCTATTCCAGATTTATTGAATAAAACTGCTGAAAAGTTTAGTGCAGATTATCTTTTGATTGATATGAGTCCAAGCTTAGGATCAATCAATCAAAATTTACTAATGACCAGTGACTTTTTTATCGTGCCTACTACTGCCGATTTCTTTTCGGTAATGGCAATTGATTCATTAGCTAAAGTTCTACCCAAATGGTACGCCTGGGCTAAACAAGCTAGTTCACTTCCTGTCTTGAAAGGAGCATCCTATCCCTTTCCTGACATTACACTACGCTTTTTAGGTACTATTGTTCAAAATTTTCGGATCATTCGCGGGAAAGAAACTGCTGCTTTTGAAACATGGATTAATAAGATTGAGCAAGACGTTTCCTCTAAGCTGGTTCCGATTTTACGTCAAAATAGTATGTTAATTTCTGATAAATTATATGCTAAACATGGAATTAGTGACAGTTTTTGCTTAACAAAAATTTCCAATTTTAATAGCCTAATTGCTCTTTCTCAGGAACATCAGACTCCAATCTATGCCCTCACGCCTCAACAATTAAGGCAAACAGGAAAAGTGTTAGAAAATAACCAAGCAAAGCAAGCTGAATTTCAAAAAATATTTGCAGAATTAGCGGATAAGATTATAGAACTAACTTCTCATTCCTATGCAGCCAGCGCTTGATCAATTCCGAATCAGCATTGATCGTGTTCGAGATCTAATTTCTATTCACAACTCTGTTAAAGCTCAATCAACTCCCGCCCTAGATTTGTCAGATATTTTGAGGGCTGCTCTGGTTCTAGCTGTGAGCGCTTTGGATTACTATGTCCATGAAGTTGTAACCCTAGGAATGCTAGAAATTCACAGGGGTCAGCGTTCCGAACCTAATCCTCCACGCAACAGTTCTCAATCTGCATTTTCTCGTTTTCAAGTTTCCCTAGGTGGCGCACGCCAAGAACGATTGATAGCGATGGATATTGCATCCTGGTTAGAGCATGAAATCCAACAAAGTCAAGGTTCCTCATTTTTGCAGCAATCTCACCCAGTCTCAGCTTTGCTCCCAGTTATATCAAATAGTGTTTTGAACAGACTGAATAATGCCTCTTGGCTAGAAGATGAAGTTCGAGAACGTCTTAGCTATCAAAATATAATATCGGCAGCCGCTGGTACATTGATGAAATTCTTGTCAGCGATGCAGTTAACTTTGTTGAGCAGGTTGTTGAGACTATTCACCAAATCCTTTAAGTAAACTATGCCTGTAAAAACCAAGTTTCAAGTATTCTCTCTCTTGTATGAGCATCAACAAGAGTTACGGCGTTTTGGAGTCAACAAGTGTGGAGTATTTGGCTCGTTTGTCCGTGATGCAATCCACGAAAAAAGCGATGTTGATATTTTGGTGGTATTTGAGCCAGACCAGAAAAGCTTTGATAACTTCATGCACCTGTCGTTTTTTCTAGAAGATCTATTTGGTAGATCCGTTGACTTAATTACTGTTGAGTCGTTAAGTCCTTACATCGGTTCGCGTATTCTAGATGAGGTTGAGTATGTCTGTGTCAGCGCGTGAGTATTTACAGCATATCCTCGACGAAACCACCTACATTAAGTGGGTGGACACAATTAAAGTTAACGGTTGAGATTAGGGAACAGGGAACAGGGAACAGGGAACAGTAAGGGTTTGAGGGTGGTTTACAAAACTTAGTACAGTACCGTTTTCTTTTGTCCGACTACTTATCACAAGCTCTAGGGGTCTGGATAAAACTACTTTTGTGCAAGACGAAAGCTTGAAACGGGCTTATGTTCGTAGCATTGAAGTAATTGGCGAAGCGGTTAAACAACTACCTGATACACTACGTCAGAACTATACCACAATTGAATGGCGTGCGATCGCGGGAATGCGTGACCGCTTAATCCATAACTACTTCGGTGTTGATTACGATATTGTAGGGGACGTTGTTACCAGCAAAGTTCCTGAGTTAGATACGGAAATCCGAAAAATTATCGAGCAGGAGTATCCATAGCTCGGCTAAATTAAACCTTACATCTTCTTGTTTCTCGTTCCTGTTAAGAAATCGCTCTCACCACGATGACTGCCAAGATATGATGAAATGTAAAGTTGTCCTACTATGAGTCAGACCGAATGCCCTCTGCTGTTTGTGTCCAACACGTCCAAAAAACCTACGATAAAATCCCTGTGGTTAATGACCTCTCCTTCACTATCGAATCGGGAGAGATATTTGGTCTCCTCGGTCCCAACGGTGCGGGGAAATCGACGACGATTCGCATGTTAACCACTTTAACCCGACCCAGCGCAGGGCAAATTGAGATTGCAGGTTACGATGTGGTGCGTCAACCGGCTGAGGTTAAGCAGAATATTGGTGTTGTGTTGCAACAAACCAGTGTTGATAACGACCTGACCGTTTGGGAGAATATGGAACTCCACGGACGTTTGCACCACATTGCCAATCCCCGACGGCAAACCCTGATTAACCAGTGGTTGGAGTATGTAGAATTAGCCCAACGGCGGGATTCGCCTGTGAAAACCCTATCCGGTGGGATGAAGCGTCGCCTGCAAATTGCTAGGGCGCTACTGCACCAACCCAAAATTCTATTTTTAGATGAACCCACCGTGGGACTTGATCCCCAAACCCGTCGCCGCCTGTGGGAGATTATTCGGGATTTAAACCGCCAAGGGATGACAATGCTGCTGACGACGCATTACATGGACGAGGTGGAGGTGTTATGTGATTCCTATGGGACAAGTCAGCCGGGACGCATCGGGATTATGGACTGTGGTAAGCTAATTGAACTGGGAACCCTGCAACAACTGAAAGCTAACCATGGTGAAGGATTGCTGATGAAACAAATTGGCGATCGCTTCGAGTATAAATTCTTTCCCACTCTAGATGATGCCAATGCCTATCTTGACAGCTTACCGGATAAAACAGGTATGATGGTTCGTCCCTCAAATTTAGAAGATATCTTTGTGGAACTGACGGGACGACAACTCGATTGATGAGACTTGGTCGGGGCGGGTGCGAGTTAAGTTAGTGGTTTGAAGCCCAAGCGTTATCGGTAAAACCCGCCCCTACACACCCACAACTCAATAAGAGGGCGGGTTTTGAACCCAAGTTATCGTCAACAGCTTCAGCGAATTCCCTAAACCCGCCCCTACACATTCAACACTCAAAACGTCCCTAATCCCCAATGCCTCGTCTAGCGACCCAAATTGAAGCGATTCTATACTTAAAGGGCAAACCCTTGTCCCTGGCGGAAATTGCTGAGTGTGCCCGATGCGATCGCTCGGCGGCAGAAGATGCTTTAATTGAACTGATGTCAGACTATGCCTATCGAGACAGCGCCCTAGAAGTCGTCGAGACGCCAAAGGGCTATAGCTTGCAGTTACGGGCTTCATTTGCTACGTTAATGCAAAGTCTAGTGCCTGCTGAATTAGGTGTAGGAGCATTGAGAACCTTAGCGGCGATCGCAATCAAACAACCTATTGCTCAAACTGAACTGATCGACTTACGCGGTAGTGGTGCGTATCAACATGTTCAAGAACTCATCTCCCTCGGATTTGTCAGCAGACGCCGACAAACTGATGGTCGTTCCTACTGGTTGCAAGTCACCAATAAATTTCATCAACACTTTGAACTCGATAACCTCCTACCGTCCCTACGCACATCCTCTCAATCCTAAGCACCACTTCATCTGATCTTATCCTTGAGCCCCAAGCACAATCCTGAATTTCTTCCTTAAGAACTAGGACTGTTTAACCAAAGCACCAAGTCGGTAGCTAGTACAATCGTTTAGAGTAGAAACAAGTAAGTCACATCTTTTAATTTCTAATGGTATTTAACTCTGACTTCCTCAATTCTCCCCCTGAAGATGACGCAACCAACCAACTCCTGAACTATCTCCAACACCAATCCCCCGATGTGCTGTCCCAGGTTGCCAAATCTGCCAGCCCGGAAATTCAGCAAATCATTTCCCAGAATGTCCAAGGACTGGTGGGCATGCTTCCATCTGAGAGTTTCAATGTACAAGTTACCACAGATCGCGAAAACTTAGCTGGATTGTTGGCTTCGGCGATGATGACGGGCTATTTTCTGCGTCGCATGGAACAACGTATGGAACTCGAAGATAATATGACTGACACCATGAATTGGCATGGGCAATCCCGTTACAATGATCATTCCAACGGTTCTTCCCTCTAAACCAATTCCTGTAAAAGCCTAATAGAGTCATGGAAAAGCTATTCCCCCGTCTAATGAAGACGGGAGGCGGGGGATTGGGCTGCCGTAAAGGGCAGTCGTTTTTGTACGACTTATATCATGTCCGGTGGAATACTTACACTATCGGTGGAGACAAGGCAGAGGGCAGAAGGCAGAAGGTTCCAAGGGAAGGAGGAAGGTTGCAAGGCACAAGGGAATAATGACTGTTTAGGCGGACATGATATTATACGATAAATTAGTGGATCGTCAGTCTTGATATCCAGCAAAATTTTCCTAACATGAACAACTTATTGCCAATTATTACCGGATTTGTTTTAATCTATGCTCTACTCGTCTTGGCAGGGGGCATCATCGGGTATGTCAAAGCCAAAAGCCAAAAATCCCTAATATCGGGGATCAGTAGCGGTTTAGGACTGTTGGTTGCTTGGTGGCTTTGTCGGGTCATCCCGATTATGGGACTCGGACTCGCCACACTCATTTCCCTAGTGTTATTTATCGTTTTTATTATTCGCCTTTTCCGCACCCGCAGCTTTATGCCTTCTGGCATGATGATGGTTTTTTCGCTATTAGCCACCGTACTATTTTCTGTAGGATTATTAGCAGCAGAGGGTTTCTTGCAATAGAAGATTATTTTTTCTCAATAACCCGGACGCTCAAGCAAAGTAGCAGGCGATAAGATGAGAAAATCTTTCAAAACTCCTTATGTTGTACTTCCTATCTTATTGGGCTGCTGCTTTTTGGTTTATTTCATCAGTTCGGGGCAATATCCTTGGCTCAAATCCTTTTCGTTAGATATTGCCTCAGAAATTACGGGTATTTTAATTGTCGTCTTTTCGATTGATCGGGTCATTGCGATTGATCAAGAAAATCAACGCAGAAAACTAGAAGCTGTGGCATTCTTACAACTCAGGAGACCGCTGCGACGCCATTTTTATTTGTTCTTTAATATGTTTAAGGCAGCTATTGCCGAAAAACCCGATAAAGATTATCAAACAGTCGTTGATTTATTTGACCATACCTTTTTTGAAGAATTAGCATTTCTCGATTTTTCCAAGCCAGCCCCTGTATTGGGCGCAATTGAGGCGGATTGGTCAGATTATCTATTGCGGGAATGCTCGCAGTTTAAGGATTCCTTAAACCGCACCATGGAAAAATATTGTTTGTTTTTACAGCCTGAACTGATTGAATTGATGGAAGAAGTGATTAATTCTCCATTTCTTTGGATTGTCTTCAATGCCCCAGTAATTCGGAATTTTAGCATAAAAAACAATACATCGAACTCCTATAATTTATTAGCCAGACAAGAAATTCGGGATTTACTGAAAGAGTATATTCAACTGATTACAGCTTTATTAGAGCAGTACAATCAACGAGTTCCTGAAGATAAACAAATTAAAATTTCTGATGAATTATGGGCAAAGGAAGTTTTACCCAAAATTGGTAGTGGTAGAATCTAAATTAGGGTCTGCTGAATAAGTCTTGTGGGGGGTAGGGAGCAGGGGAAGCTGGGGAAGCAGGGGGAGCAATGATAGATTTTCCTTGATAGTAGTGCAAGGGTATGAAAGGGTCTTACCTTATGTCCTTGAAGATGAACCTTTTCTTGTTTATGATTTATAATTGATTCTATTCAACGACTCGAATCCATCCTCGATTTAAACCTTCATAAATGCGTTCAACTAAGTGTTCCTCTTCCATTGAAAGGGACTGTTTCGATAAAAGGGCTGACATAAACAGTTGTTGATCAATCCAGCTAATTTGACGCATATTCAGAATGCGATGACCAATTTGCTGGACGGGAAATTTGGGGAAGCAAACTTGTGCAGGTTTCATTGGGTCTTTAGCAGTGTTGTGTATCTCTCCTTGTATAAAATATATTAAAAAACTTATCGATTTTCTAACGTGATCAAATCAGCAGATTGTCAGTGATAATGACTGAATCTAAATTGTGATAAGTATTTATTAGCTAAGTGATGCTACCTTAGGAAGGATTATGATACGTTTCCCTTTTTTAGGTGATCTAAATCACAAAATATTGGGAGTGACACTATGACTTAAGCGGAATGGCACACTCCCTAAGGCTGGTGGGCAATGCCCACCCTACTTATACCTTTTGTTGCCAATATTTAGAGGCTTTGACCTGTCCTAATTCTAATAGGTATGAGTCTCCTAAGCGCAGGGAAAGAGATGGCGGCGAGGAGTTAACTCCCAAGGCGGCGATGATTTGATCACCTAAGACTCGTCCAAGTTGCGGCGGTACAGCATTTCCGACCTGTCGAAATCCATGCCATTTCGTAACATGAAAGCGAAACCAGTCCGGAAATGAATGTAAACGTGCGGCTTCTCGGACTGAAATTACCCGTGGATAGTTAGGATGAATGGGACGGGGGGAAGTATAGCTACCCCGATCATATCCCGTACCTGCTCGTAGAGTGTAGCAGGGTTTGTCCCAGTCTAGGCGTTGTAGGCGACTAATGGCTTCTAGTTGACCCGGTAGTGTTTGATTAAACCGTTCAATTGATGCAGGATTGTGTCGGGTTCGCTTAGAACTGGTTAAGAGGGATCGATTCCAGTGGCGGGGATGGGCGAAATTAGAGGGATCGCTGATTATACCACGTAGCTTTTCTACGTAAGGCATGGCTAATGCCTGGAGTAATTTTAACTGAGGGAATGTCAGTTCTACCCAGTCTGAGGTTTGGAGTTCCGGAAAATCATCTAAATTCGGTAAATCCGCGATCGCATCCCGAACCGTAAGGAATTCAGAGGGTGATTGCAATTGAGGCTGAGGATAGGTTAAAGGTTTAACTCCAACCTGATTTCCCAACACAAATAACCGTTGTCGCTGCTGCGGTACACCGAAATTAACCGCGTTGAGGACTTGGATGGGTTGAGTTATCTCATAGCCGGCGGCGTTAAACTCCCATTGCAACCGATTCAACAAGTCTTGGTATTTTTTCCACCCTAAACCCGGAACATTCTCCATCAGAAAATAACGCGGCTGGAGTTCTTTGACCAAGCGACAGAACTCAAAGACTAAAAGGTTCCGTTTGTCACAAACCTGACGTTTCCCCATCACAGAGAATCCCTGACAAGGGGGTCCACCAAATACTAAGTCTATGTCCATCCTGTCGCGATCGCTCACCCGAACCGGACGTTTTTGGCGATCGCACCAATCCCGCCAGGCTTGTTGGATCTGGGTTCCCGTCAACTCAGTCACATCCGCGCACAAGACATGAGTCTGGGGAAAGTTAAACTTATAGACAGCCGCGTGAATCGGGTCTTTTTCCACAGCGATCGCCACATCAAATCCCGCCTGTTCGATTCCCAGGGAAAACCCACCCACACCTGCAAATAAATCAATAGCGACAGGTCGATACGCAAAATTTGCCATCCCCTCATCCGTTGCTTTAGTTCTATCCCATATTTTCACTTGGGATGGCTTCTAGAAACTCCTGCTACAGTTTTGTGATTCGGATAAGCTGCTCCCCCTGCTCCCAGACGTAGCATGCTACGTCTCTACATTGCTCCCCCTGCTCCCTCACCCCACCACCCGCCTTAATGACCATGCAAAATCCCCCTAATCACCTAAGACAGGGGGAAATTTTTGCGAATTATTGCAGGTTCACCGGAACGCCGTCTTGCCTCAGCTTATGACCTGGAAAACCAGGTGGGCATCGTGGACACTCGTTTTAAGTTTCCGGGTTCATGCCCGGTCTACTGCCACAAGGTCTCTCGATTCCCTTTTATATACAAACAAAGATCAAAAAACACTATTGGCAGTCACCAACGTTCCAGTGGAACCTGTACCCCTATTTTAACGATTTATTTCCAGATGTCTACTGTCCCGTATCGTCGTCTGTAGGGGCGCATGGCGTGCGCCCTGAAACAGGCTGCTGTTCGTGCCTAATTATGCGCTGTTCTGAACAGTCTAGGCTAAACTGATGAGTATCATTGATCGCAAAGTATGATATTCGGGGTTAGGGTCAGATGGTGTACAGCGAACCCCACTCCTATCTTGTCAAACTGGGGTTATTCCACTGGAACAATTGGCGCAAGAAGCATCCTGATGTTACTCCCATGTTGGAGGGGGCTAACCTAAATTTATTGGATTTGAGTGGGTTTAACCTGAGAGGGGCGAATATTCAAGGGGCTAACCTCTTTGGCACGGATTTGCTGGAAGCTGATTTGACCGATGCCAATCTTAGCAAAGCTGATTTTACGGGCGCGGATTTTAGAAATGCCCTTTTAAGCGGCGCGGATTTATCGGAAGCCCGGTTGATTAGAACCCAAGCTTTAGGTACAAACTTTGAGCGGGCAATATTCACAGGCGTTTGCTTAGAAGATTGGAATATTGATAGTACAACCAATTTGACTGGAGTTATTTGTGACTATGTTTATCTTAAGTCCCGATATTCTCCTCAGACTAAACGATATATACTGCAAGAACGCCGTCCTCATAGTGGTACGTTTGAACCGGGTGAGTTTACCAAGCTTTTCCAAAAAACCCTGGAAACGGTTGAATTGATTTTCCGCAAGGGGATTGATTGGCAGGCTTTTTTGGTTGCTTTTCAAGCGTTGGAGGAGGAAAAGGATAATTCTCCGGTGTCTATTCAAGCCATTGAAACCAAGCATCGAGGGACTGTAGTTGTCCACCTCAATGTTTTGCCAGAGGAGAATAAGGCAAAAATTGAGCAATCGTTTAAGCAGCGCTATAAACAGGAACTTCAACGTATTGAGGCGGATTATTGCGAAACGTTAGGTATGAGAGTTCAGTCAGAGGATTTAATCGCCAAGTATCGCCAACGAAATGCTGATTTTAAGGCGATGATTCAGGTTATGGCTCAAGCTCAAAGTGATTTTGTTTTAAAGGGGACGCCACAATTAGAGTGATTTGTCATTTGTCATTTGTTATTAACCGTACCAGAGAGTTTCTATAGATTGTGCGATCGCCTGGGGATGCTTCTGGGAGTTAGCATCCAACAAGACGGTGACATGACCGAGTTTGCGCCCTGGGCGTGATTGGGTTTTCCCATACCAATGTACATAGGTTTGCGGCTGACTGGCGAGTTTTTGCCGTTTTTCCAGGTAGTCGTTCTGGGAATATTCGTAACCTAATAGATTAACCATGACGGCTCCATTACACTTAAGCGTTGGTTTTGTCAAGGGGAATCCAGCAACCGCCCGTAAATGCATTTCAAACTGCGAGATGTCGCAAGCATCGAGACTAAAATGTCCGGAATTGTGGGTACGCGGGGAAACTTCGTTGACATATATCTGATGATTGGCAGTGAGAAAAAGTTCAATGCCAAATACGCCCACAGCTTGTAGACTGTTGAGTAAGGTACGGGCGATCGCCTCAATCTCGTGTTCCGTTTCCGGGCGAATCGGGGCGGGAATAATCACCCGACGGCAGACTTGATTGTCTTGCTGAGTTTCCACAACTGGGTAAACCACGACCTCACCGCTTACCGAACGCGCCGCGATGACTGCTAATTCGCGTTCAAAGGGGATAAACTCCTCAACCAGTAGAGGGGTATCGGCAAGTTGGGCAGAGCGTTCCTGGAAACGTTTGTGATCCTTGAAAATAAACGTGCCTTGACCATCGTAACCGTGGCGTCGGGCTTTCACAACGAGGGGGAATGGCTGGGTATCGGGGTTGAGGGGTGTCTCAAATACCTTAAATGCGGGTTGGGGTAAACCAATATCCCGTAAATAGCACCGTTGGTGATACTTATCCAGTAGCGGGGCTAAAGCGTCTAGGCGGGGACGAAAACAGACACCTTGGTTTGCCAAGGGGAACAATGCATCTAGATGAATAAATTCATTCTCAAAGGTAATCACATCACACTGGGCGGCTAACGTAGCCGTCGCGGTGGCGTCATCAATCGGGGCAAAAACAGTATCAGCCGCGACGCTAACAGCGGGGTCAGTCGGCTGGGGGGTTTGAATCACCAAATCCAATCCCAATGATTTAGCCCCATCTCCCATCATCCACGCCAGTTGTCCACCACCAATTACCCCTACTCGTTTCACAGTCTTAGACATTCACAGGTTTGAGTCACTCGCTTGTTAATCTTAACGGATTCTGGTCTCATCCCAAATCCGCTGTTTGCATCCCCTATATCCTGTTACCTGTTGCCTATTCCCTATTCCCTATTGCCTCTCCCCACCACAAGACTTATTCAGCAGACCCTAAATGGAGGGAGTTAACCCGAATTTGGTATCAAAAATAACAATTACTCGCAGAAGCTGGCTCTAATATCACAGCTTAACCAGGTTTATCTCTATCGACAAACAGAATTACCCAAGGACTATCTATACAAATGGTTAGACGACTAGGGCGACGTAAATTTTTGATCTACGGCTCCGCCACATTAGGCACGACACTGCTGCTCAAAGCCTGTAGTGAACCGCCCGCGCCGGATACCACCGGAGAGGCGACAACCTCGGAATCGGCGGCTGGAGGCAATGGTGACACGATCAAAGTGGGGATACTCCATTCCCTGAGTGGCACCATGGCGATTAGTGAAAAGAGTGTCGTAGATGCCGAACAACTGGCGATTGAGGAAATCAACGCCGCTGGGGGGGTTCTCGGTAAGCAGATTGAACCGATTGTGGAAGACGGTGCCTCCGATTGGCCCACGTTTGCCGAGAAAGCCCGCAAGCTAATTGACCAAGATCAAGTCGTTTCTATTTTTGGCTGCTGGACATCGGCTAGCCGCAAGGCAGTATTGCCCGTCTTTGAAGAGAAAAAACACATGCTCTGGTATCCTGTGCAGTACGAGGGTCAAGAGTGTTCTAACAATATTTTCTATACAGGCGCTGCTCCGAATCAACAGATTGAACCAGCCGTGGATTGGTTGCTGGAGAATAAGGGGAAACAACTCTTTCTAGTGGGTTCGGACTACGTGTTTCCCCGTACCGCCAACATGATTATTAAGGCACAACTGGCAGAATTGGGTGGCGAAACCGTTGGCGAAGATTACTTGCCTCTGGGAAATACAGAAGTGACGCCAATTATTACCAAAATCCGAGCGGCGTTGCCAGACGGGGGAGTTATTTTTAATACCCTCAACGGTGATAGTAATGTGGCATTCTTTAAACAGTTACAGGGTGCAGGATTAACCCCGGATAAGTATCCGGTGATGTCGGTGAGTATTGCCGAAGAAGAAGTCAAGGCAATTGGCACAGAATACCTGAAAGATCAGTATGCGGCGTGGAACTATTTCCAAACCGTTGATACTCCAGAGAACCAGGAATTTGTCAATGCCTTTAAAGCAAAATATGGTGAAGACCGCGTGACTAATGACCCGATGGAAGCGGCTTATATTGGCGTTTACTTGTGGAAGCAAGCGGTTGAAGAAGCAGGAACGGCTGATGATTTAGAGGCAGTTCGTAAAGCGGCTTATGGTCAGAAATTTGAAGCCCCAGAAGGGATTGTTACGATGAATTCTAACCATCACCTCTCGAAGGTGGTACGGATTGGCAAAGTGGGTGAGGATGGGTTGTTTGAAATTGTCAATGAGACCGAAGCGGCAGTGGAACCGATTCCCTGGAATCAATTTGTTGCTGATACGAAGGGATTAGGCTGCGATTGGTCTGATCCGAGTAAGGGTGGCAAATATAAGTTAAAAGACGTATAAGTCGGTAGACGCCAATCAACTTCAACGTAAAGACCGTCATTGGTCTTATGTTCTTTGTCATTCCTGACCAACAATCAACGTAAAAATTGTGCTAGCAGGACTTTTGAATAGTCTCTATGGCGGGATCAGTAGTGGCGCTGTTTTATTAATAGCAGCCCTGGGATTAGCCATTGTATTCGGACTCATGGGTGTGATCAACTTGGCGCACGGCGAGTTGATGATGCTGGGTGCTTATACAACCTTTGTTGTCCAAAATGGCTTCAAGTTGCTGGGGGAACCCTGGTTTGAAACCTATATTTTGTTTGCCATACCCATCGCATTTTTAGTCACCGCCCTTGTCGGATTGATTCTTGAACGGGGTATCATCCGATTTCTATACGGGCGTCCCCTGGAAACCTTGCTGGCAACCTGGGGGGTTAGTCTAATTTTGCAGCAGTTTGTCCGTAGCGTAAATTGGGTGATGGTGATTGGGATTGCCCTATTTTGCCTGCTGTTTTTTGGGGCGCTATGGGTAATATCTCGTCGGGCAGATTTCCAGAGGATTCGCGCTTGGGCAATCCCGCTCATGGTTGTACTATCTCTGGGAATTACCTTTACGATTGGCAAGATTTTGAGTGAAACCTCTTCCCTCGCCTTAACCAAGCCTTGGTTTGGTACTCAAGGTGTTGATGTCACCGCGCCAACGTGGATGCGAGGGGGATGGATGGTGGAGTTATCGGAGGGTAGCTTTCAGTTATCGTATGTCCGATTATTTATTATCGGGCTAACGATTCTTTGCATCACCGGAATTTACCTATTTTTACAGCGTTCAGCTTGGGGATTACGGATTCGTGCCGTGACTCAAAATCGGAGTATGAGTGCTTGTTTGGGGATTCCCACGGCTAAGGTTGATGCCTTAACCTTTGCCATTGGTTCGGGTTTCGCTGGAGTCGCGGGTTGTGCGATTAGTTTGCTGAGTTCAGTGAGTCCCGATACAGGTCAGAATTATATCGTTGATACGTTCATGGTCGTGGTGGTTGGCGGCGTCGGTAAATTGGTGGGTTCGATTGTGGCGGCGTTAGCGATTGGGACAATGAATTACCTGATTGGTTCGGGTATACTGGCTTTTATCTTTGAACCGATTCAGCCGTTATTTGAGTTCTTTACTTTTTTTGCCACCACCAGTATGGCAAGGGTAATGGTGTTTGCCTTAATTATTCTTTTCCTGCAAATTCGACCGGGCGGGATTTTCCCACAGAAAGGACGCTCTTATGAATTGTGAGGTAGAAGGCAGAAGGCAGAGGGCAGAAGGCAGACGGGAGAAGGAACAAAAAAGTTCAGTCACCAAGGGAGTAATTAAGGCAGTTTTAGGATAACGAATGACCAATGACAAATGACGAATGACCAATGACATCTGACTCTGTACTTGAAATTCCGGGACTAGACCGACGACGAAAGCGGCGTCAATCGCTGCTGATTGAAGTGGGTGTGGTGACGGTCATCGCCCTGCTGCTGATTATTGTGTTTCCCCTGGTGCTGTCGGATTTTCGCCTGAACCTGTTAGGGCGATTTTTGGCATTGGCGATCGCAGCTTTGGCAATTGACTTGATTTGGGGCTATACCGGACTCTTGAGTCTGGGTCATGGCATCTTTTTCGCCTTGGGGGGGTATGCCTTGGCAATGCACCTGAAATTAGCCCCCCTAGAGGGCGATGCTTTGCCAGAATTTATGGGTCTTTATGGGGTAGACCAATTACCCTGGTTTTGGCAACCCTTTGATTCCTTTGGATTTGCTGTCTTTGCCGTTCTTATTATTCCAGCTATTGTCGGCGGCTTGTTTGGCTATCTGGTTTTTCGCAATCGGATTCGCGGCGTTTATTTTTCGATCCTCACCCAAGCGGCGACAATTGTCTTTTTCAATTTCTTTAATGGTCAGCAGAAGCTATTCAATGGGACGAATGGTTTGACCAATTACCAAACTGTGCTGGGGGCTGATGTGAATGCTACCCGCACCCAGTTTATCGTTTATACCCTCACTATTTTATTGCTGATCCTTGCTTATGCCTTATGTCGCTGGCTAACTCAAGGTCGGTTTGGGCGCTTACTGGTGGCGATTCGTGATGATGAGAGTCGAGTGCGGTTTTCGGGGTACAATCCCACCGGATTTAAAGTGTTCGTTTTTGCCATTTCTGCGGCATTAGCAGGAATCGCAGGGGCGATGTTCACGCTGCAAACAGGGATTATTTCACCGAAGGCGATGGATATTGCCTTTTCGATTGAAATGGTGATTTGGGTGGCAGTTGGCGGTCGGGCTACACTCGTGGGCGCAATTCTAGGGGCGCTGGTGGTCAATTTGGCTAAAAGCCTTTTCAGTGAAAACTTTGCTGAAAGTTGGCTGTTTTTCCAAGGAGGATTATTTTTGTTGGTGGTGACGGTATTGCCCAGTGGAATTGTCGGGTGGTGGCGATATTCTGGGTATCAGGCGTTGCTGAGTTTATTTGGGAGGCGCAAAGAGGTGATTACTTACCCCAGTTTAGAAGAAGACCCAGAGGTGCAACGAGAACGAGAGGAGATTCGTCATTAGTTGTTTGTCCTTTGTCAAAACACTGATTTCACGGATTTATTGGAGAGATGGGGGTAGGGGACGAGAGGTTAATCACACACGGATGACACTGAAAGGTTAGTTCCCTATATTTTCCATTTGTCCTTTGTCACCTAAAGTTCTGCCAACTATGAATCAACCAATATTATCGATTGAAGATTTAACCGTTAGTTTTGATGGCTTTAAGGCACTCAATAATCTCAACTTCAGTATGGATACTGGAGAGTTACGGGTGATTATTGGACCCAATGGTGCGGGGAAAACCACGTTTCTCGATGTGATTACGGGGAAAGTCCAGCCAACTAGGGGACGAGTTCTGTTTAAAGGACAGAATTTGCGGCGCAAATCGGAACATAAAATTGTGCGGCTGGGGATTGGTCGCAAATTCCAAACCCCGCGAGTTTATCTGAATCTAACGGTGCGAGAAAATTTAGATTTAGCCTGTAATCGCCACAAAAATGTGTTTTCAACGCTATTTGGGCGTCCTGCTGCATCGGAACGACGCACGATATTAGGGTTATTAGAAACGATTGGTTTAGTTCCCAAAGCCGATTTACCCGCCGATTTACTCTCCCATGGGGAAAAGCAACGGTTAGAGATTGGCATGTTGGTGGCGCAATCCCCGGATTTATTGCTGGTTGATGAGCCTGTGGCTGGGTTAACGGATGAAGAGACGGAAAATATTGCCGAATTACTGATCAACTTAGCCGAGAGTCATTCGATTATTGTGATTGAACATGATATGGAATTCGTGCGGCTGATTGCCCGGAAGGTGACGGTACTACACGAGGGGTCGGTGTTATGTGAAGGCAGTATCGATGAGGTGCATAATCACCCCCGTGTGGTGGAAGTGTATTTAGGACGAGAGTCCTCGATTAGCGCCCATCAAATGAAACTGCTGCGAATTGTCACGGCGATGGCTTGGTCTGATGGGGATTTAGCACCGGAAGAAGCGGAGTTGATTATTGCTCGATTGAGTCAATTATTTTCAACGGATGTTGAAGAACAGAAGAAGTTACAAACCGAACTCCAGGATTATTTAGCCGCCAATGTTGATATTGATGAATTGGTGGCTCAAATTGAAAGTCCTGAAGAACGAGAGTTAATTCTGAAGTTGGGGTATGAGGTGATTAATGTTAGCGCCCGCACGCCGAATGAACCGACGATTAATGAACAAGAAGCAGCAGCCTATAAAGACCTAGTGAAGCTTCTGGATTTACCGAAAGCTGTGGTGAATCGCTTGGAAACAGATACCTCTAAGTCGTTGTAATTGGAGGTTTAATTCATAAAACCTGTTTTTTGTCAAATTTATTTTTGAGTCAACTCCGAAAATTTTGTCATTGGGGTATGCTTGTATTTTTTGAGTTTTGCCAACGCTAGCCAAAAAAATGACGCCAGAGTCAGGGTTTAAAGCCTGTGTGTTGGCAAATTGGCTACAATTAACCTATGTTACCAGAATATACAATTTTTAATATATCATACTACAGCCAAATAACAACGTCAAATTGGGCTTTTCCAGGGACTGCTGCTGCCCGGTCAAAATCTCATCATATTTACAAAATCAAAACTTAAACTTTGAACTTAAAAGTTTTATTTATAAAAGCTTCAACCTATAATACCCGTTCAGTTATCGGTGGGGAGGGCGGGTTTTGTTGATATGTTATCGGTGAATAGCGAAATTTAGTCCCTAAACCCGCCCCTACGATTGTGTCTAAATCTGCCCCCCATACTATCTAAATCTGCCGCTATAATTGACTTTGAAACAACGTTAAGGGCATAATTTTTACGTCTTGCGATCGCGAACTGTGGTTACACCCAGCGATGCTCTAAGTAGTCGGACAAAAGAAAACAGCACTGTATTATGTAAATAGACCTCAAACCCTTACAAATGACCAATGACGATCTCAGCCGTTAACTTTTATTGTCCCTACCTACTTAGCTATGAGTTCAACTGAGCAAGTTATATCGAAAGTCGATCATCAATCCGCAACGCCGTTAATGCTGCAAATTCGGGATTTGAATGTGTATTATGGCGAAAGTCACATTCTCCGGGATGTGGATTTAACTGTACCCGTCGGACAAATGGTTTGCCTGATTGGACGCAACGGCGTAGGTAAAACCACGTTACTGAAAACGATTATGGGGTTACTTAAACCGCGAATCGGTACAATTACCTTCGCCGAGCAACCGATTACTCATACCTCTACCGATAAACGGGCAAAATTAGGCATTGGTTATGTTCCCCAAGGACGAGAGATTATTCCCCGCTTAACCGTAAAAGAAAATCTGTTGCTGGGGTTGGAAGCTTGTCGTCAGGGTAGAAGGAACAACGCCGAGATTCCTGAAGAGATTTTCAGCTTGTTTCCTGGGTTAGCATCCATGCTATCTCGTATGGGTGGAGACTTAAGTGGAGGACAACAGCAACAACTGGCGATCGCGCGGGCGTTAATGGGGAAACCTCGATTATTGGTATTGGATGAACCCACCGAAGGGATTCAACCTTCGATTATCTTAGAAATTGAAGCCGCTATCCGCCAAATTATCCAATCTACCGGGATTTCTGTGCTGCTGGTGGAACAGCATCTGCATTTTGTACGACAAGCGGATTGGTACTACGCCATGCAAAAGGGAGGGATTGTCGCATCAGGTTCAACTAGCGAATTGAGTCAGCAGGTGATTCAGCGCTTTTTAGCGGTTTAGTTTTAGGGAACAGGGAACAGGGAACAGGGAACAGGGAACAGGGGGAGATGGGGGAGATGAGGAAGATGAGGAAGATGGGGGAGATGGGGGAGATGGGGGAGATGAGGGAGATGGGGAAGCAAACGACGAATGACAAATGACGAATGACAAATGACGAATGACAAATGACAAATGACGAATGACGAATGACAAATGACAAATGACAAATGACAAATGACGAATGACTGAAACACCAGATTCACAGGATTGACATCTAAAAATTTTACCTTGGAAAGGCAAAGGGTGCTTTGTCTATAGTAAAACCATGACAGTATCGCATTTGCCTTATGCATCACTCAGAATCAGGTATTTTTTCTAACCATCCAAGTGTCGCGACTCCTTCCCCGCCATCGCGTCGCTTTCCTCTGTTTATTAATCCTGGACTCTGGATCAATCATATCAGCCGTCGTTGGAGTATTCATCAAAAAATTGGTTCTGGCTATTTTTTAGCGGTGAGTATTGCTGTTTTTGGGACAGCGACAGGATTAATCGTGGGAGAATATTATGATGACCGCGCCAGAGAGTCATTAGAAATCACTCAGGAACGCCTAGAACTGATGGAGGATTTAGAACAATCCTTTTTTAATATCATATTATACCAAGAGCGATTAAAATATTTATCCTTAAATCAGACTATCAAGGTTGAAAACATTATTGAATTAAACGAGAATTTAATCAAAGCTGATAGCCAACTCTCAAAGTTACAGACCCATTTAAAGAATAATCGCGAATTACCTATTGGTTATTCCAATTACACGAGGAAATCTACAGTCCTGTTGAATGATTGTGATCGAGGGTTAGATATATATCAGCAAACCGTTCGCTCTCTTTTAGAAAAAATCAATTCGGAAACAATTACGGTTACTCAGGCTCAAAGCATTAAGTCCTTTTTGCTAAAAAACTTGAAGGAGGAATTAATTCCCCAATTTGAAACAATTTCCGCCAATTTAGATGAAGTTGTTCGCTTAACGGAAATTCAACAACAGCAGGCAAAGGCGAAATTCAAAGAAGCCAAGATATTACGGGCTGGTATCATTGCAGGGAGTATGATGCTATCGATCGGAATTGCCGCTGTTTTAGCCATCTATACCAGCCGCGCGATCGCCCGTCCAATTCAATCCGTAACCCGCGTCGCCGAACAAGCCACCCAGGACGGCAATTTTGACCTACAAGCCCCCGTAACCACTGAGGATGAAATCGGCGTATTAGCCACATCTCTGAATCATCTGATTCAACGAGTCGCTACACAAATTCGGGACTTACAGCAAGCCCAAACGCAACTGATTCAAAGTGAAAAAATGTCTAGTTTGGGACGAATGGTGGCTGGACTTGCCCATGAAATTAATAATCCGGTTAATTTTATTTATGGCAATCTGACATACACCCAAGATTATACCCATGATATTCTCGAACTCTTACATCTCTATCAGCAGCATTATCCCCATCCTCCAGCAGACATTAAAACGAAACTTGACGACATAGATTTGCAGTTTATCCGTGAAGATTTACCCAAAATTATGAACTCCATGCAAGTGGGAAGCGAACGCATTCGCCAAATCATCCTATCCTTGCGAAACTTCTCTCGCCTCGATGAGGCAGAAATGAAACACGTTGATCTTCACGAAGGAATTGATAATACACTTTTAATTTTAAATTCTCGCCTGACTCAGACTATTAAAGTGATCAAGCAGTATGGACAAATTCCTTTAATTGAGTGCTATCCAGCACAGCTTAATCAAGTGTTTATGAATATTATTAATAATGCCATCGATGAACTCAGCGTTAAGTCCGGTTTGGCTAAACGACAGATTTTCATTCAAACCCAGCAGGTTAATCCCAACCAAATCGAAATCAAAATTCGGGATACAGGTTCGGGGATTCCTCCAGACATAAAACCTAAAATATTCGATCCTTTTTTCACCACCAAGCCCGTTGGACAAGGCACAGGAATGGGCTTGGCTATATCCTATCAGATTATTGACAAACATCAGGGAAAAATCAAGGTAATTTCAGAATTGGGTCAAGGTTCAGAGTTTGTCGTCAGTTTACCGATTAAGCCGGAGTAATTCCGTAGATTATACAGTATGCTCTCCCCGATAACTTTCATTTTTACGTAGATTCACGGTTTCACCAGAACTGGTATGATTCCTATAATCTTCCTAGTTGTATGAGGAACAGTAAAACGATGTATGAACGCGACATAATACCAATGAACAATCAATCTAGTCCTGTAGATACGGTTTGGCAAGCAGCGAATACCCTATCAACAGAGGAAAAAGCGGAACTGGTAGAACGGTTACTGGGTCAAGAATCGGGGTTAATTGTCATATCCGCCACCAGTCATCTGGCTGACTATATCATCGCTCAGACGAACCTCTTGTCCAGAACAGGTTTGGCGTATGTATGGAGAGCGATCGCAAATCGGATGATTGGAGAGGAACATGAGCCTTGGGGTTAACGATGCGACTCCAGCACGCTAGGAAAATCACCACGATTCAGGGTGCTATTCTGGTGATTGAAATCAGGGAACGGGAAAGACTGGATATCCAACCCAGTAGGGGCGCATAGCGATGCGCCCATTTCCCATAGCGATGCGCCCATTCCCCATAGCGATGCGCCCATTCCCCATAGCGATGCGCCCATTCCCCATAGCGATGCGCCCATTCCCCATAGCGATGCGCCCATTTCCCATAGCGATGCGCCCATTCCCCATAGCGATGCGCCCATTCCCCATAGCGATGCGCCCATTCCCCATAGCGATGCGCCCATTTCCCATAGCGATGCGCCCATTCCAATAATGTTTATAATTATCATTAATTAAGCTGTTCGGCATTTAAAGCTTAATGTCAGTAATGACGAAAATATTGTAGTGCGAGCATCTTCCTCGCTACTAATACCCTATTTAAATGCATGATAACTTATTCAGAATAGACACGAATTGAAAAAAACCGCAGCCCGTCAATGAATTGAGAAATGATTATAATTGTAATGGGAGTTTCTGGCTCTGGCAAATCTAGGGTAGGTCAAGCCTTAGCTCAATGTTTGGGATGGCAATTTCGGGATGCTGATGACTTTCATACTCAAGCCGCAAAAGAGAAAATGAAACAGGCAATACCCCTCAACGATCAAGACAGACAACCCTGGTTAGAGGCGATGCGATCAGCCATTGATCGGTGGATAATGGCAGGTAAAAATACAGTATTAGCCTGTTCAGCGCTCAAGTCAAGTTATCGTCAAGTTTTACAGATTCAATATTCGCGAGTCCAGTTTATTTACCTAAAAGGTAGCTTTGAACTCATTTATAAACGGCTTCAACATCGCCAAAACCACTTTATGAAAGAAAGCCTGCTACAAAGTCAGTTTGAAACCTTAGAAGAACCGACTTCCTCTGAAGCCATCCACATTGACGCTTCCCAATCTCCAGAGGTAATTGTTCAACAAGTGATCAATCAGTTGAACCTAGTGGACTGACACAGCTAAAATTGTGGAATAGATTTGACGTTTAAACCGGGCGCAAGCCTTGCGCCCCTACAATTCTAATCTACCATTTTAGGTGCGCCACAACACTAGACTAAATTTTGTTCATCGTTGATTGTTCATTCTGTTCACTGCTCCCAGACGTGCCATGGCACGTCTCTACATTGCTTCCCCTGCTTCCCCTGCTCTCTAACCCACCACAAAACTTATTCAGCAACCCCTAATTCCCTTCCCCAGTTCCCGGCGAACAATCGGGTAACTCACTCGCTGGAACCACTGAATCGGAACTGGCAAAGCCTTGTAATTTCTGTCTATAATCCAGTAGCTGTTGCCGAACGTCTTGTTCGTTAATCAGACCGAGCATCCGATTAACCACATTAATCGCTTGTGACCAGTTTTGAGTACAGACAGCTTGTCGTAATTGGGCATTGAGGTTCCCTGCAGGGCGACTGACTGTTCCTGTAGCGTCTCCGGGACTGATTGTTCCTGTACCCCCTCCCGCCAGTCGGAAGGAATTGGGTAAATATTTTTCTTTTTCAGTATTAATGTCCTGATTGTGGCGAGGTGTATCAGGCATTAAACCCGTGAAATTTCCTGCGGCTAGGGAGAAGGGTTTTCCGAGGGATGGGGCGACTTGAATGGGGGGTGCAGCACGCCCGACTCTCGTGATTAAAGATCCACTGATCAACAATGGGGTGAGCAAGAATGGTAGCAGTACTTTGGTATTCATGACTCTATTCCTTGGGCAACCTTATCAGCTTCACTTTACCCGAAAAAGACCCGCAAAAGACGTATACAAAAAAGGCGCACTATCAGTCGTGCGCCCTCGCTTATTCATTAGTAACAGAGGCATAAGTTTGCGACTCCTGCCATAGCTTGCAGAGAAAAAACTCGGTGCGATCGCTCAGCTTGACCACAAAGACACCCTCTTCACCATCGGGATTAGAGGTCATCCAAGTGCCTTTCAGGGTGACTTCGATATAATCAGCATCACAAATCGACAGAGAAATCTCATCGATTAGTTGTTGCCGAACCGCCTTTTCTAAGTCAGCCAAGTGAGGCATATCAGCAGGCAGTAAAAACGAGGCGGTGCTAGATTCGACCCAGAGGCTGGACGCGGCTCGTAGAGCCAACATGACTCGGGCAGTCACCCATTCCTCTAGAGACCCTGCTAGACGCTCTAGGTAAAAGCTATTTTCAGTGTAGGTAAGTTTCAGCATGACCTGATATCTCCTATTATTCCAGGTGGACGTGCTGTTCGCGCCAGAACTGTTCGGCAAATGCCACAGTGGGATGCATAGGCGCTTTGGGCTGGGTGAGTAGAGTCATTCCCGCTTGCTCAGGCGTGCGATCGCCTTTTTGACTGTTGCACCGTTGGCAAGCGGTAACTACATTGTCCCAACGATGGTTTCCGCCCTTAGATCGGGGGATAACATGGTCGAGGGTGAGCCGTTTGTTGCTACCACAGTATTGGCAACGATGCTTGTCTCGGCGCAAGACTTCCCGGCGATTTACGGGCGGCACTTTCCAGACGCGATCGCAATTGGCTTTGGTCAAGCGAATCTGTTCGGGAACCAGCAAGACTAAGCTGGGTGAATGCACCGGATATCCTTGACCACTCAACCAATCTAACGGTTCAGCTTTTCCCGTAACCAGGAGCGTCACCGCCCGCTTCATATTGACTCGACTGAGGGGTAGGTAGTTCTTGGAGAACACCACCACTGAACGCCTTAATCCGTCAGTTACACTCGTCACGCTTTTTACTCCTTGGTATAAGAAACCCCGCTGCTGGTTGTAGTCAGAGCGGGGGATTTGAAAAACGGTATGGTTTTCTTGTCCTATATCGGTACGGCTTGGATGCGCCTGTACCTCCCGCTGTTGTAATCCGGTTTTGGATTGATGATTGTTAAATCCTCGGCGTCAGAATTAAAGAGGGTTCCGATTTGGGCTTTACCCTGTTCTATCCAGCGATATCCATCCCCAATAAAAAACTCCACCGACAAACCCGCTGACTGCCAATCGCCGAGGCGACTGGTATCAGGGCAAGGGGTGGAGAGGGATAGATGAAGGCTCACAGGAGGTAATTTTTTTCAATACTGCTGTTTAAATACTACACTTGTATTACGAACCTGTCCACATTGTTGAGGAAAAAAACATGATACGTACTGCGCCGAAGACTTCAACCACTGACATGGAAGTCACCAGCATCCGCTTGGAGAGAGAGTTAAAGGAGAAGCTCAAGGATCTTTCAGGCAACCAAGGCTATCAAGCTCTGATCCGAGATATCCTCTGGAACTATGTCCAGCATAAGTCGGGGGATTATCGACCCAACTTTTCCGTCTACGATATCAGAGCCAGCATTCGAGCTACCGCCCAGCAAGAAGAGCGGTGTGTACTCACGGGCAAGTTTATTCAACCTCAAGAACCGATGTTATTAGGACTAACGTTTAACGGCGATATGGTACCCCTCAGTCTGGAGAGTATGCCGCCAGAGACATCTAACCTTAAAGCGGCGCGTTAGGCATCCACCGATTCAAAATGCGCTATCTGTAGGGACACGATAGGTTGTGTCCCTACTATAAGTCCCTTTAAGAGTCATGATGGGAATTTTGGAGAAGTTCAACTAGCCGTTGAGTTAATTGCTCTCTCCCATATTGAGGAACAAAATGTGTTTTATGGGGCGGTGACAATGGGCGCACGCCATGCGCCCCTACAATTCTAATCCACCATTTTAGCTGTGCCACGCCACTACATATAGAGCCGTTGCGTAAGTCCTAAAGCTGTTCGGCATTTAAATGGGGATACCTCAATCCCTCAAAAGTAACGCCTGAATACACGATTTAAATGCGTTTTAGCTTAACGTTCATGAACCCGAGTTGGATGATTGAGAATCCTCTGAAGAAGCACTTTGCTGAATGGCATTGAGGAGAGCTTGTTTGTTCAGTTCATAGTTGGAAATTTTGACGTTGTTTTCTTTGCTACCCGGTGCTTTTTTCTCTGAATGATCGGGCAGAAGTTTCAAGTGCGCCTCTTCAAGTTCAGGGTGTTGTTCGCACCATTCTGAAATCGCGGCTGATAGCTCTTCAATATCATCGGGTACAGGAGCCAATAACTGCTCTAAATTAGCTAAGTCGTCTTGGGTAAATAGAGAAGGGTGTTCGGTTAATAATTCGATAAAAGCATCGACCTTTTGCTCAGGAAACGACAACTGTTCTCGCCGAACTTGATTGGCTGTTTTTTTGACGGTTTCTAAAGGTAAATCTAGCGCGTAAGCAATTTGCTCTAAACCCAAGCCCATTGACATCATTCTGGGAATGGTGTCTAACTTCACTTCTAGTTGAGTCTCCTGATAAAATCGGGTTTGTTTAATTTCGCTTAATCCCAACATAGCGGCTATCTCCTCGCGGCTTTTTTTCGGTAGTTTGTAGACAATAATGGTTTCAATCAGATTGATGATTTCACGTTGAAGCGTTTCATCGGTTAGCTGTTGCTGTGCTTGTTCGATTAACTGCCTTGCCAGTTGTCCGGCTGTCTCTTCCGGCTCAATTACAAGCTTAACAACTTCTACCCCTAATGAACGTTCTGTAGCTTCCTCTAACTCATCCAGGTAAATCCGTCTTACCCAGTTCAGGGCTAAGAGTTCGCCAAACTGTGAAGTTGACTCTCGTTCAATGCTGCGGTTGGGATAGATGACGACAACTTGCCAAGGATGGGGAGGCTGGTATTGCCTTAAAAAGATGAAGAGTTCGGCAAATATGCGGTAGTATAAGGAATTATCTGGCTGAAACTGAACTTCAACGAGGTAGAAAGGTTTGTCAGGTTCGCTGGTTTTGGGTAAGAATAAACCGTCTATGCGAAAGGCTAATTGTTTGACTTCGCGGGAGGTAAATTCATAGCTAGCGGATTCTTCTGGAGGACGGTTAATAAGCTCAAATAATATACTGGGAAATGTCCGAAATAGGTTATAAAATATACTATCAGTTTTCACTAAGTTTTGAATCAAATTATTTTTGCTTATTTATTATACCCAACAGTGCTTTAAGGTTTTACCGTACCTGATAAGTAGTCGGACTTTCATGAAAGTTAACGGTTGAGATTAGGCAACAGGCAACGCTTGCGCTTTGTCAATATTTTAAAGCGGCGCGTTAGGCATCCGCCTATTCAAAATGCGCTATCGGTAGGGACACGACATGTCGTGTCCCTACAATGGTGCGGATAGTCTTAATCGATGTGTCCACTGCTATACCCGGAAAAATCTCTGTGTCACCCACTCACCACCAAGCCGCCGTTTTCCAGCACGTACATGACATCCGCACGCATCGCATGAGCCATGCGGTGGGTGATGAAAATTACGGTGCGGTCTTGGGTGATACGCTCAATGGTGGCGAGAATTTCGGCTTCTGTGGCAGGATCTAATGCTGATGTGGCTTCATCGAGAATCAGAATCGCGGGATCTCTCACCAGCGCCCTGGCTAAGGCGATTCGTTGCCGTTGTCCCCCAGATAGCTGTCCACCTCTGTCTCCGACTGGGGTGTCGTAGCCTTGGGGTAAGGATAAAATAAATTTGTGAATTTCGGCGGCTTTGGCGGCGGCTTTGACTTGTTCGTCAGTGGCGTCTAAATAGCCCATGCGGATATTTTCTCCCACGGAACAGTTAAACAGAATCACATCCTGAGAAACCAGTCCAATTTGAGAACGGAGGGAGCGTACTGTGACATGACGTAAATCAACGCTATCAAACAGAATGCGTCCTTTATCCGGGTCATAAAATCGCATCAATAAGTTGATAATTGTACTTTTTCCTGCGCCAGAAGCACCGACAAATACCGCAAAGTCTCCTTGGCGAATCTTTAGGGATAGATTTTTGACTCCACTTCTTTCAGAAGAGTAATTAAAGGTAACATTGTCAAAGTAAAGTTCACTGTGAAAATGAGGCAAGTCAATGGCATCTGGGGCATCCTGAATGGTAGGTTTTTCAGATAAGATATCGTTGATGCGTCGCAGGGCGGATACGCCATCGATAAACATAGGGATTGATGAAGATAAGCCGAGGATGTTGAGATTCAATCCGAGTAAGAAGACTTGAAAGGAGGCAAGAGTCCCTACGGAAATGATACCCTGGTAGGTCATGACTGCCCCGATACTTAAAACCACAATCTGCGTCAGGACAAAACCCACCATAGGGATTTTATGGGTTAAGTAGGAGAGAAAGGTTGCCCGGATATAGATTTGTTTTAAGGCATTTAGATGGACGGAAAACTCCTGGGACATTCTGCTTTCTAGTCCGAATATCTTAACAACGGCTTGGGAGAGGATATTTTCTTCGACAACGTTGGCAATTTGTCCTTCTTTTTGTAATAACTGATAACCGGCGTTGGTGGCGAGGCTGGCAATTTTGGCTGGGGCAATGGCGCACAGGGTTAACCCAATTAAACTGAGTAGGGCTAATTGCCAATTGAGTAAGAAGAGGAAAATTATGGAAAACAGCAGGTTACACAGTACTAGAATAACCACGGTTAGTCCCATGGTAATGACACCGTTTTCCACCTTCTGGACATCGGACATGAGGCATTTGACAATATCCCCGGCGGAACGCCGTCCGAAAAATTCCATGGAAAGGTTTTGCAGATGCTCGAATAGAGAGTATCGGATGTTGTTGGTGATGGCAATGCCTAAACGTGCGCCGAGGGAAAGTCCGAGTATGCCGATGCAGATATATAAAAAGGCTCCGACGGCTAGCAAGGATAGGATGAGAACGAGAAGTCTGTAGTTTTGGGGAACGATGGCGGCGTCGATGATAAATTTTAAGCTGGCTCGGAAGATTGAGTCAAAGGCGGCGTCGAATATTAGGCAGACAAAGAGTAAGATGAATTGCCATTTGTAGTCGGCAATGTATTTTTTTAGGGTTTTGAAGAACCAAATCAGTTCCATAGGTTAGGGTGGGATACAGGCAAGATTTATACTTTAAATTGGGCTGTTATTATCTTTATATTTATTTACTAAGTAGTTGAATGACACAGCTAAAATTGCGGAATAGATTTGACGTTTAAACCGGGCGCAAGCCTTGCGCCCCTACAATGAATTTTATAATGACTGTTTTTTTAGCCTTTCCACATTTTTATTTGCAATATGCAGATCCTGAAGCTTTTCGACTACGGTAGTACATCGAGATTTATCCATTTGAAATTGTGTACCGCAGTTTCCACAAGTTAGTTCTCTTTTTGTCAAAAAATCTTCGAGCGACAGCTTAATTCGGAATTTCTGACATGCAGGACAAAGAAATCCTGGAGCATCGTTCATATATTTTGTTGGTTCACTCATACCGTTTCTTCTTCCTTAGCCTTCTTTTTTTCCTCTATTTGTATATTTTCTCCCATTACAGCAAGTAAGGTTTGAATGCCTGCTGGGATATCAGAACGTCGAATGCGGACTTTAGCCTCTATATTGGCTTGTAGATGTCGAGCAACATTCTCTTGTTTTTTCGCTGATGATTCTTGAGTAGCAATCGAAGCTCGCCAGCTTATCAGTCTAGGATCTTCCAGACTTTCGTTTGTATTCTCATCTCCGCCGCTGAGCAAATTTAGTTTTTTACTTTCCTTTTTCTCATAGCCCTCTAGCAGTCTAACACCAAACTTAAATTCTGCATCATGAACCTGAAGTAAAGGAAGTGGAATCAGCGATAGAGCTGGAATCTTCACCTCCTTTTCTTCCCCAGCTTTGTTAAGGCTGAAAGAAATCATTCGGAGTTCTCCAAGTTCCTCATGCTTTCCAATGATTTGATTATTCTCTTCTTCTGTTCCATCCAATATGGGATTGACACTATTCTGTTTTGTAAAACCATACTCTTCTACAAACGCAGCAAATTGACGAGCTGCCATGAAATCAGCATCAATAATTGCTTTTAATGGAGCTAGAAAAAGATATTCAAGAGATACAATGTTAGTCGGAATGGATGTCATATATTTTGTTAAGATAAAAACTCAAGGTTTACAGTTAATCTTCAGGCACAAGTTCTTCTTCATCACCCGGTTCTATGACGACACATTTATAGTTTTGTAATTCTATTTTAATATTCATTAATTGTAGACTATGTTCTGGTAGCTTTTTTAGTTAATTAGTCTCTGCAAACACATTCAGTGCTTTGTTGTTAAGTGCTTCTCTTATCAGTGAGTTAATTATTCGTGTTTCTGTGAATAATTGGGCAATTAATTGTCTCCAAAAAGTATCAACTTGCCGCCAAAAATTGCTCTGGTAATCTTCAAAAACTCCTGTAAAATTTTCTGGCGATAATTGCTGTTTTAAGTTGATATTAGATAGAAGGATTGCTGAAACAGTTTGCTTAACTTCGGCGATAGCTCTATTGATTTCTTCTTCGCTATCTAGTTCTTCTTCATTAGCTGACCGCAAGAATCTATACCACTGATTAAGAGACTCTCCAATTTCATTCCCTAACTCACCCCGTATCTTTTCTGACCGCAATGCTTCCAGGATTTTTAGGCGATTCTCTGGCTCGGATAGCTCCTCTGGAAAATCTTTGTCTTTAAGCTCTTCTGTAACCTTATTGAGAACAACAGCCGCTGATAAATGCCCTACCTTAAAAAACAGATTTCTAGAAGGGTAAAACTCATCCAGCATTGTATCTGATACTGATGAATTAGGAGGCGGCACTAAATCTTCAGAAACGCCGTATCTTAAAGTGAGGTCAATGGTACTAATTAAGGCGTTTGGTATGGGAAAGCTTCTTAGTAGCTTGTCGTCCTTATACTGCTTACTCAATTGGCGCGAAAAAACATTAGCTGCATGCTGTGCTTTTGTAATGTCAATTAGAATTGAAGACAGAATTTCGTGTAGGTGCGCCATTAGCAAGAATACTAAATCAAGTTCTAAAACAAAAAATGATATCAGAGCAACTGGGAAGGGACTGAAGTGGTTATGAAACTGCTTACAGTCCCCTTTCAATGCCTAGTTAACGTCTTCGATATTCTGGTTTATTGATTTGTGTCCTCTACCGTTTGGCTTGGTGGTGTTACTGGTACTATCTCTCCAGAGGTTGTATCTACCAAAGATAGCGTATAACCTTGTGTTTGTGGTAATGCTGCATTCGGTGATTGTACCTGTCCATCCGCTTCTACTTTTATGCTCACTGGTTTGGGCTCTGTTCTTCCATCACTAGGAGCCTTAAAGGTTACTGTTTCCGAATCGGGTGTCTCTCCTGTGCTTAACTTGTTTTTATCCCATTCTATAGTAAATGAAGCTTGACCATTTGCTTGTGTTTTCTGGTTTGGTGGCGTTATTTTCAATTTTGAATGGTCTGGCAGAATTCCTTCTATTTCTCTCCTCTCCACTGGATTGCTTTCGGAATCCGTGAGAGTCAATATTATTTCTTTTTTATCTTGACCATCTGGTTTAATTTTGATAGTACCATTAACATCTGATTTCAACAGCTCCACCAACTTCTGAGGTTCCGGGATATTAACCTTAAATGGCAGCGTACTTTCCTGCATTTTTTTGCCAATACTTGCCAAAATGATTAATTCAAATATACCGCTGGGGGGTAATTTTTTTGAAGAATTTGCTGTCAGGCTTACTATTAAGTTAACTTTCCCATCATTTCCTGATTTAGTTTGTATCTCGCCTTGCTCCCAATTGAGAATTGTTCCTAAAGGCGCTAAGCCAATCTGTATAGCGTCTGTGATTGAATATTCCTCGTTCAATGAGTACAAATGATGTTCCTGCACCCCCATATTTCTAAGAGCTAACGTTGGTTTAATTTTACCCGCCTTTATTCTGACATCAGCCCCCTTAATATTTAAGCCGTTTGAATCTACTAACTTAATAACGATTTCAGTCATTAATTTCTGAATTTTTCGAGTTAGAGGCTTTTTTCCTCGGTAGATGTACTGAAGGAGACGATCGCTATACAGGGAAAAGGGGCGATCGCCCTCCTTGCCGTCTAAAAACTATTTTGGAAATGGAAATTTTCTTGAGAAAATGCCCACACAACTCATTGCTGTTTTAACCACCTACAGATAGCTTTATGTAACGGTTGCCTTTGTAGACGTATATGGTGATTCCCTTCCGCTAGTCCTCAATGGGGTCGATATAGTAGTAGTTGACTACGCCTTGTGTTGGCACTACGCTATAAGTCCGGTCATTTGGTACGTTGAGTTGTTGGGTGGCACTGGGTGCAAGATTGTATGACATTGGGTGTGGGTCATTCTCCTTGTCTGCTATCGGCGTATGATATACAGTAACGATGCAGTTAACTTGGTTAGTATTGTTACATTCAAATTGGATTTGAGTTGGACCGACAAAGTCTTGGCCAGCATTTGGGATGACGGGCATCTCTTTTTTCCTATAGTGGTGATTAGTCGATACAATATGGGATGCATTGGCTATATGAGATCTATATCCTTGTTGGTAAAGAGAGCCTATTTTACATCGGTTTCCTTTTAGGTCAAGTCATAGATTGGGCATCGCCTAGGATGCTGGTAAGCATGTGCATTGACACTCAGGGGCAGAACCAAGTGTTGGGATATAACCCGGATTACATTGTCCTCCTGCGAATGTACACTGTTTTCTTCTTGGGTCGTAAGCACCGATACAAGTACCAGGATCATTTTTTGATGATTGGTTTTGTGCAAGTTGAATTGCTGATTCAAATTTAGAAAGGTTACTGCATTCAATTCGAGCGGCATTGCTCATTTCTTGACTGGCAAATTCCTCTCGTTCAAAATGCAATTCAGGAATCTGATCGGCAGACGCAGCAGAAATAGGCAAAATAAGTGTCCCCACTATCATGGCAATTCCAATGATGGCGTAAAGTGCCGTCATGATTAATGATTTGTATTTCATTTTCACTTGGCTCCTATCTTTTTGTTATCTTCAGGAAGATTGATTTTTACTAAGCCGAGTGATAAATTTTAACTCGGCTTAGATTTATAGTATTAAACAATTAAGAGTCAACTCTTAATTGTTTAATTACCACAAAAACCATCGACGAAAAGGTCTAAACATAATTCCTCCTTTTTGATTGAATTTACTTGTTGTTTATTCACCAAACATCTACTACCTTTGATGCAGTATTTATCCGGCTAAGGATTGGATTCAGTGGCTCTTTTGCAAGAGGCTGCATCCTTTCCATGTCTCTATCATGGCTCCCCTCCCCCACCCCTGTCAGTCGGGAAAGTCGGATCATAAAGTCGGAAAAGTCGGCTCGTTGCCACTGAATGCCATATCACGCACTAAAACACATCCGTATGTAAGACGAAAAACCTATCCGTAATACATACAGTTTCAACCCAATCAGGTAGCAGCCATGCAATTATAATAGTAGACACATCGATTAGGATAAACAAACTGTTGTAGAGACGTTGCATGCAACGTCTCTACAAAATGATGCGTCCTAACCGCTATGGCGGTTACTATATCCGATTAGACACGTCCTGGAATGTATTTCATTCAATCACCAAATCTGTAATACATTTATCTACGTCAACGGCGTATTTATTCTCCGTATTTTCCCCCAAAAGCTTAAAAAAGAAGCGTTGACCTTCATTAAGGGTTGGAACTTCTAGAAATGAGCAGCTAAAATAAAAACCGGGGTGCAAGCATCAAAAACATTGATAAGATGATATCGTAACTGCCCATGACTCTTGAAGAAGCCCTAGAGTTTGTCGAATCTATCCTTCAAGCTAAAACAGGTAAACAACTCACCGCACCAGAAAAAGAAATCCTCAAAGCTGCTTGGGACAACGAAACCTACAGCACCGTCGCCGATCGCTTATACATGAGCGTGGGGCATATTAAAGACTTAGCGTCCGGATTATGGAAATGTCTTTCCGACTTACTCGACGAAAAAGTCACCAAAAATCACTTCCGCCGTTTACTCTTAGAACGAAGCAATAATTACCACACTGAAGACCCCAAAGGCAATATCTTAATTGTTGACGCTCTCGTCGAAAACCTGCATTTTTTAAACGACCTCTTAACCAAACAGGGGTACAAAGTCCGCCGCGTAACCAACGGCACAATGGCATTAAAAACTGTCCGCAATTTACCCCCCCCGATGTCATTTTACTCGATATTAAAATGCCTGATATCGATGGCTATCAAGTCTGCTCAACCCTGAAAGCCGACGCAGAAACTTCCGACATTCCCATTATTTTTATCAGTGCATTAAACGAAGTCTTCGATAAAGTCAAAGCCTTTCAAGTTGGGGGAGTGGATTACATCACCAAACCCTTCCAACCCGAAGAAGTCATCGCCCGCATCCAAACTCACCTCACCCTGCAACAAAAAAAACACCAACTCCGACAACAAATCGAGCAACATCAAAAAACGACGGAAATTCTCTACCAATCTCACGCCCTCCTCACCAGTTTGTTGAACAGTTCTAGAGATGGAATTGCCGCCATGCAAGCGGTAAGGGATTTAGTCACTGGAGAAATCGAGGATTTTCGCTATCTGTTAGTTAATCCCGTCTTTGCCAAACTCTTGGGAAAACAACGAGAAAAACTTACGAGTAAGGCAGGGCAAAAGAAACTGCTGAATCGACTCACTCCAGGATTGTTTGAAAAGTTCGTGCAGGTGGTGGAAACCGGAGAACCACTGGAACAAGAATTGGGTTGGCAAACGGATAGGGGAAAGCAATGCTATGACTTGATTGCGGTTAAGTTGGGAGATGGCTTTTCAATAACCGTCCGCGAGGTGAGAGATTAGGGAGGATGGGGGAGATGAGGGAGATGGGGGAGTTAGATTGATTTACTTCGGGTCTGCTGAATAAGTCTTGTGGGGGGGTATAGAGCTGGGGAAGCTGGGGAAGCTGGGGGAGCAAAGATACATTTTTCCTGATAAGTAGGTGGACACAATTAAAGTTAAAGGTGGAGATCGTCTTTCGTCATTTGTAAGAGTTTGAGGCGTGTTTACATAACTTAATAGGTTAATCATTTCTAGTGCAAGAAGGTAAAATTTCTGCCTTGCGATAGTACAGCTTTGCCGATGAAAGGGTTAAGGTAGAGCTGTTGAAACGATTAGGCTGTAATGAGTTCAGACCCAAATAACACATCACCGGAACAGGACAAGCCTCAAGAGCAAACTCCAACCGTTGACCCAAAGGATTTAACCATGAAACCCGGTTATATTGCCGATCGCGATGCTGAGGAAACCGTAGACAATCCAGCCGTAACACCGCAAATGCCCAATGATCCAAGTGATGACCGAGGAGATTTAAGGCGGGATTGACCACGACGAAAAAATTTCAGCCGTTCATATCTGGGCTGAGGCGATCGCAAAAGTTGGGCAAGGGGAATCCGCGATCGCATCTTTGCAACTCTGTCCTAAATATGATCGCACTTTCAATACAACCATATTGGGGAAATAGTGGGTTGAGATCCCCCTAAATCTCCCTTAAAAAGGGGGCTGGAGGGGATCTGCCGCTATTAGCTGGGAAGTTCGATCTCCTGACCGCTTCTAAAAACCTAGACAAACCTACCCATAAGTAATTCTGCCTTGGTATAAGTCCACGGTGTAACTTTTGGTCGATAACCGTTAACGCTGACGCTTGGCTGATACCCGGCATTGTTGCTCGACATCAGCCTTAACCAACGGTTCCCAGTTAGAGACACTATAGTAATCGTGTCTACGATTGACTACAGGGCATCGACCAATAAAATTATTAAATTGATATAGAGCGCTCCATACGTGCTTTCTCGGATTCACTCCGAGATAGGCGGACACAGAGCGCGGCAATCTCTCACTATACTTCATT
>NZ_JAVJUO010000061.1:0-41985 GCF_040220555.1 Coleofasciculus sp. C1-SOL-03 | reverse complement strand
CCGATAAATGAACAACGAAACCTGTCCGGGTTTACATAAGACAACCCAATTTGGTAAAGGGCGACCCGATAAAATTGAGAGGACAGGTGTTGTTGATTGATGCAGCGGGTCGCCCCTACAGTAGGTTATATTATTTCGGGTAAAATAGTCTTAATAAAAATGATTGAAACCTTTATTTTTATAGCCTTGTGATTCTAGGCAAGCATCAGAACCTGATATGAATTTATTTGTCATCAATCATTTGTAGGGGCGGGTTTAGGGATTAAATTTAAGG
Organism: Coleofasciculus sp. C1-SOL-03; assembly: GCF_040220555.1. Taxonomy (NCBI): domain Bacteria; kingdom Bacillati; phylum Cyanobacteriota; class Cyanophyceae; order Coleofasciculales; family Coleofasciculaceae; genus Coleofasciculus; species Coleofasciculus sp. C1-SOL-03. The sequence continues at coordinate 41,711 of NZ_JAVJUO010000061.1, read as the reverse complement.
CGTGACCAATCAATGAACAACAAAACCCGCCCTCCCCACCGATAAATGAACAACGAAAGAACAACGAAACCCGCCCGCCCCACCAATAAATGAACAACGAAATCCGCCCTGATTCAGGAGAAGACAACCCAACCCAATTTGGTAAAGGGCGACCCGATAAAATTGAGAGGATGAATGTTGTTCATTTATGCAGCGGGTCGCCCCTACAGGTTTTGATATGATGTCTGGTAAAATCCGCCCTAATTTATACATTAAAAAAGATAATCCGGGACGCTAAATCAGGACACGATAATATCGTGCCCCTACCGAATTAATGATCTCTAAACGGTGGTAGGGGCATGGCATTGCCATGCCCGATTATCACGCTCTGGCGACAAACTTTAACGGAAATAGGTTAATCTATTTGCACCTGTTCTATTAACCCGTCTTAGGTTTAAACACAGGGCGACCCGATAAAGTTGAGAGGATGGGTGTTGTTCATTGATGCAGCGGGTCGCCCCTACAGGTTTTGATATGATGTCTGGTAAAATTCGCCCTAATTTATACATTAAAAAAGATAATCCGGGGCGCTAAATCAGGACACGATAATATCGTGTCCCTACCGAATCAATGATTTCTAAACGGTGGTAGGGGCATGGCAATGCCATGCCCTATTATCACGCTATAAAATTCGCTAGTCATTCTTTTTAATAGGCGTTTCTACCTGCATCGGCGGAATCTCATCGGCTGTTAAGGTGACGATTTTTCCATCCCGCCAAATGCTAATCGATTGACCTAGCCTGCGGTGTCTTTCAATGGCTTGAGCAACGGCGGCTTTGACTCCAGCATCAATTTTCTCTGATAATGACCTAGGTTCACTCATATTAACCTCCTAGAATTTGATTAAGAATGTCTTGATCATAGATAACGGGTTCCTGGTTAATGCCGCATTCAGCAATTAACTGAGGGACTTCACTAGAATTATTATAGATACTCCAGGCATCACACAAAGGCAAAAACAACTCAACCAAGTTTTTTCGTCCTCTTTCATAGCGTCGGCGAATTACATCTTCCGGAATAGAATGTCCTCCACTCTCCACCCGCCGCCGCACTCTTGCGATGGCTAATTCTGGGGATTTTAACCAGAAATAAATGAGATTAATGGTATAGTCTTTAGTTTTACAGTTTCTTAGGAATGAAGCATAGGTACGTGAAGCGAGAGTTGTTTCAAAGGCGAAGTTAGCTCCCGAATCTGATAAAATACGTAAACGCTCTACCATTAAGCGTCCAGCTTGGATGGCAACTGATTCGGGATTGAGAGGGGAGAGTCCAGTAGCAATGGCATCGGCATTAACATATTCAAAAACGTCTAAAAAGTTGGGTAATACGGTTAAAGCTGTCGTGGTTTTTCCTGAGCCGTTGGCACCACCAATTATATAAAGTTCAGGCATTAGATTGAGTTTGTAGTAATGGTTTTATCCTGTAGCTAAATCAGGACACGATATTATCATGCCCCTACCGAATTAATGATCTCTAATCGGTGGTAGGGGCATGGCATTGCCATGCCCGATTATCACCATCTTGCGCCCAGTATCACACCTTTGATTGATGGTGCGTTACCCCACCCTTCGGCTCACCCTACGGCTACGGCTAAGAGCTGGGGCGCTAAATCAGGGCACGATATTATCGTGCCCCTACCGAACCAATGATTTATAAACGGTGGTAGGGGCATGGCATTGCCATGCCCGATTATCACCATCTTGCGCCCAGAGTGATGGTGCGTTACGCTCCGCTAACGCACCCTACGAAAATTGTTGTGCATAAGCTCTAGCCGCTCAGAGTTAGATCCGACTGAACAACCCTTAAACTATGGAGGTACAACCCTTGAGACGATACCCCCGCCCACGTAGCCCCTGATACACGAGTGATGAGCAATAATTTGAGCGCCGTAAGAATCCCTACTAACACAGCTTCCCGATATTGGAGTGCGATCGCGATTGATGCAGCCGGAAGACGCCAAGTCCGGGAAATTACCACAGCCAAGGGATTTTTCCTGGAATCATTCCCTGATTTTACCCCAGAGACTCAAGTCTCGGATACCCAGGTTCAGCGTCAACTCTGGTACTGGATGCAGGAAGCTGATCAGAGTAGTATGGCTCAACTTTGTCTCAAATGCTTTATGTCACAGCAAATTGACGCTGTTTGTCGAGGGTTAGCCAGTCGGTTTGGTGCGGAACATGGTTTTACCAGTACCGATTTATTACCCTTTGTCTTAGATGAAGACATCGGTAAACCTCGCCGCCATTCTCCCACCTACCACTCCTTCCTTGATGAAATCTTACAGAGTTTTGACCCCGAACAAAGCAGCCTCGCTACTTGGACTACCCGTCGGGTGAAACACCATAAACCCCTAAATCAGTTTCTACTCGAACACGGGATTTATTTAGTCAGTGATTGGGCAATCTTAAATGATACCAAACCCAAACAACTGCACCGGATTTTCACCGAGTTTCACAACTTAACCCCATCGGAAATCCAACGCGCCCAACACCTTCTCGATGCTTATCACGCCGTTTACCGCAGCCAACGCCTAAAACAACGTCTCGCTGGAGTTAAAGGAAAATGTCACCCCCCCACCCCCGAACAATTACAACAAATGGCGCAACGCCTCTCCTCTCCCCTACGCCCAGAACCCCTCCTCCGCCAACTGCAACTCATCGCCTCTCGACTGCGTGAGTACCGAATTTATGTACGCGGTGGGACGTTAAACAGCGAATCTTTGGATGCAACGCCAAATGAACCCCTAGATGTCCCCGATTCTGAACCCACACCCGATGCACAAAGCGAATTTTTAACCGCCTATCGCCAACAGTTTATTCAGGGTTTAGATCAAGCCATCGCCCAAATTACAGGCGATCGCACTCGGAAGTTACAGCGCCGAGATGCCCAAAAAGCCCAACAGTTTCTCACCGCGTTGCATCTGTTTCACTGTCAAGGACAATCGATGTCCGATATTGCCCGCAACTTTAACTATAAAGGACAATTTCAAGTCAGCCGTTTACTGAAACTGAAGGTCCTTCGCGCTGATATTCAACGAGAATTACTGGTTTATTTAAGCGATCGCATCCTGGAGAAAGCCCAACGCTATACCAATCGCCAACGCCTGCAAACCGTTCATCACCAGATTCAAGAGGCGATCGCAGAACAAGTAACCCAGGTGATCGAAGACGCGGCGACAGAAGCGAGTACGGCTACCCATGAACGCCATCAAAAAACCCGCAGCCTCTTTGCTAAAAGACTCTGCCATTATCTAGATAACAGGAGTAATATATCATGACTTTCTACTCAACCACTCAACCCGGGCTTGATGGTGACGCTTTCGCCATTGAAACCATCCACCTGTCTGACGATGCGATTGAACAAGCCGTTCACCTCGCCCAACCGATTGCCAATGAGGAACGCCAATGGCAAACCTATCTCAATGCTTTAGCCTTATTTGGGTTTGAGTCATGGTTAACCGAACGGAGTTCTGATTTAACTGTAAATCGCGATCGCACGTCCCTGTTCGACTCGGCGACAGCAAATCTGATTGAAGCCGTTTGTCATCTTCAAGTCAATGGGTTTAACCTCTGTCTGATTGCCCAAGGTAGCCTATCGGATGATCAAGTATCCTTACCCCGAACCGTTGTCGATATTCCCGAATTCATCCCCCATTTCTACGTCATAGTAGATGTACAAGAGGAAGAAGAAACCGCCGTGGTTAAAGGGTTTGTCTCCTATCCCCAACTCATCGAACACCGGGATACTCTAGGCTTAACCCCTGAGGAGGATTGGACGTATTCATTCCCCCTCGATTGCTTTGACACCGAACCTAGTCACCTCCTGTTAGAATTACGCTGTTTAACCCCCAGCGCCATTCCCCTCCCCCCGATTCCCAGTGATCGCCGCCTGCAACTTGCCCAGACGCGATCGCAACTGGAAACCAAACTCCCCCAACTCCAGTCTCCGGCGTCTCAACTCTGGCAAGTCTTAACCTGGGAACAAGCCACCCTCGTACTCACCCGTTCAGAGTTACGCACCTGGCTGTATCAACTGCAAACCGATCCCCAAAGCCAACCCACCCTCCGCAACTACCTGTCTGATGTACTCAGCCGTATCACCCGAAACGTAATTAATGTGGGGCGCTGGTTGCAGGATGAATTAGACGAACTCGCCCAAGAACTCTCCTGGCAACTTCTGCCTAGTTTAACCCCCGCTACCGCCATGCGCCGATCAGCCACTGAAGAATTGGATGCGATCGTGCAACAACTGGAGTACAATAACGTCGAGATTCCGCCTCAAGCCAAGGGCGCGTATCGTAATCTCCAGGTGGCAGACATCCCCCTGCGCTTGTATGCGATAACGTGGCCCCTCTTATCTGCAACCGTCCCCGAATGGGCATTACTGATAATTTTAGGTACAGAGTCACCAACGGGTTTTCCAGAGGGTCTAACATTACAGATTAGTGACCAAACAGAGATTTTAGTCCAACAAGAGTTAGAGGCGAATAGTTCCTATTTCTTCACCAGTGTAGTAGGAACATGGCAAGAGACGTTTGGCGTCACGATCCGTTTAGGATCGGATATTGAACACATCCTGCCTCCCTTTGGCTTCAATCTCTAGAATTAGGGGCTGCTGAATAAGTCTGGTGGTGGGGAGAGGCAATAGGCAATAGGCAATGGGCTTTCTTTGAAGAAAAAAGCTTACCTGACAAGGGATTGAGCGATTTAAATTTTTCTTTATTTGTCCTAACTAGAGTGCGTAGTGCTATATAAGCTAGTCCGCGCAGGCGGACTTTGTTTGTGTAGCTGCGACTTCTAGTCGCCACGGCTTCTAGTCGCCAGGGCAAAAAAGGGGTTTCTATTAAAATAGAATATAAAACTTTTGGTTCCTTGGGTTTTAACCCAAGGCGGTTGGTGAGACTGTAGCTGGAAATTTTGCTTCTGCTTCTGCCTTCTGCTTTTTTATGGTGTCATCTGCTCGATCCTGTAAACTATAATTTTAGCCTCATGACCTATTTATCCTTACCCCAACGACTTCACTCTCTCAGCTTGGCGACAGCGACACTGCTGTTAACATTACTATCGCCGATTTCCCTATCCCCTAATCTGTCCCTATCTCTATCAACCCAGGTACAAGCCCAAGTCCCTCAAAATCAACTGGGTGCAGCCCAACAGTTGCTAGAGGAAGGAATTAATCTGTATCAGCAAGGTCAAATGCAGGAGGCGTTAAATCGACTAGAGGAAGCATCCAACCTGTTTGAGCAAGTCGAAGCCCCCGTAGAAGAAACCATAGCTCTGACCCAAATTGGTCTAATTTATGAGCATCGTCAACAGTATGATGATGCACTAAACGCTTACGAACAAGCCTTAAGCCTAGCCAAAACCTTCGATGATCCGTACCAAGAAGCGATCATCCTCGATTATATGGGTTCAGTCTATTCAAGTCTAGAACAATATCCTCAAGCACTGGATCTGCACCAAACGTCCCTGACACTTTTCCGAGAAGTGGATAATCGCCGCAGTGAAGGCATTGTATTGGGTAATATTGGCAAACTTTATTTCGCTCAAGATCAAAATGAGCAAGCGATCGATTTCCTTCAAGAAGCGCTAAGCATTTATCAAGACTTGGACGAAAACATCTTAGAAGGAGAGGTTATTTATTACCTAGGATTATCCCATCAAAACTTAAAAGAATATGCCCCAGCTTTAGACTTTCACCAGCAAGCCTTAGACATTTTCAACGAGGAGAATATCCCTGAGTTACAAGCTCTAGCTTTATACAATATGGGGATAATCTACAGTCAACAAGGCAAAGAAGCAATGGCGCAAACGTCTTATCAAGATGCCTTGACGATTTTTGAAGCATTAGGAAATGAGCAAGGAATTGCAGCTATTCGTTACCAAATGGAAACACTTGACCAATAATTGAGGGGTTACACTCCTTTCCATTTTTGCGGAACTGTCCCCAACTATAAGTCCCGAATGACTAATTATCCATGAGAAAAGAACAGATTTCCAAAACAGAAGCCAAGCAACTCCTAGAACGTTTAGTATTTGACGATGAACGTCCTCAAGACTGGGTACAGGATGTTTGGGGATTGAGTCCAACCTTAGGAGAAAGTGGTGCCAAATTGCTAGAAGTATTTGAAGCGTTGATTGAATGTTGTCCTGACGAGAAATTGGAGAATTTAATCCAAATTTATTATCAAGACAAGTTTTAACGGGAATAGGGAACAGGGAACAGGGAACAGGGAACAGGGAGTTAATCTAAAAGTTGGGAGAAGTTCCCTCCCCTTGACAAGGGGAGGGTTAGGGAGGGGTCAAATATTTTCCAGGGAAACAGCCTATTTAGGGCTTGCTGCACAAGTGTGGAAGGTACACCAGGTAAGGACTTCAAGCTATTTTTGCCCCAACAAGTGCAAGGTTTTTACACCTTTACACGCCAATATCCTGGGATTTTCGCCTCCCAAGGCGGCGAACTTTACCTCAACAGAGGCTTGAAACTGTTGCCTGTTGCCTGTTGCCTGTTGCCTGTTGCCTCTCCCCACCACAACACTTATTCAGCAGACCCTATTGAGTTAACGTTTACTCCTGGAAAGCAATCTTGACACATCAGCATGCATCAGCGCAATATTTGGATCACGTTGAATTGCTTGATAATAACGTTGTTCTCGATTAGTTCCCGTTTCATCCGGAGAAACTAGGGAACGGGCTTCATCTAAAAGTTCATTTGCCTGATGCAACGTTATCGGTTCTTTGGCACTCAACGCTTCATCAATCTGGACAATAAATTGAGAGAAAGGGCGTAGCCAACTAAACCATTCATCTTGGACAACTAATTGGAAAAACTCTCCTTTTGAACGAATACGCCCATGAAACCGTTCATACCTATCGCGTTCCGAGTGGAGAAGGGCTTTATGCAGTTGCAGCAGCGCCCCACGTACATCGCGCAGGCGTTGAAAGGGTAGGTTTCCGGGAGAATAGGTAAATGACATGAACCAGAATTGCGATCGCGACTTTCTTTATCTTAGATTGAGTTTAACATTGGTGTAGCGTGTCGTTGGCGATCGCGCTTTAACGTGAGTCAATAAAAAATAAGTTACTATGGACAATCATACGTCTAATGTTATCACCCTATTTCTGTGTGGTGATGTTATGACGGGGAGAGGGATTGATCAGGTGTTACCTCACCCTAGTAACCCCGTTCTCCACGAATCCTACATCAAAGATGCCAGAGACTATGTAACCCTGGCTGAGAACACGAATGGTATTATTGAAAAACCCGTTAACTTCGCTTACATCTGGGGCGATGCACTTGAGGAATTCGAGCGAGTATCCCCCGATTTGAGACTGATTAATTTGGAAACCAGTATCACCAAGAGTGACGAGTATTGGCAGGATAAACTCATCCATTATAGAATGCATCCCGATAATAGTCCTTGCTTAACCGCCGCCCATATCGATTATTGTTCTCTGGCAAATAACCATGTCCTTGATTGGGGATATGCAGGGTTACAAGAAACCTTAGACACCTTAACTAAACTGAACATAAAAAGTGCGGGCGCAGGACACAATCTGAAAGAAGCCGCAGCACCCGCCGTGATGGAAATTGAGGGAAAAGGTAGAGTTATCGTGTTTTCCTGGGGTTTCAAAACCAGTGGTATTCCCCGGAGTTGGGCAGCTACCGATGATCAGCCGGGTGTTAATCGATTAACAGATGTTTCTGATCAAACCATCCTTGAGATTAAAGAAAACATTCGATACGTAAAACGACCCAGAGATATCATCGTAGCATCGATTCACTGGGGCGGAAATTGGGGTTATCAGGTTCCTGGTGAACAACGAGAGTTTGCCCATAAACTGATTGATCAAGCTGGTGTGGATATCATTCACGGACATTCGTCCCATCATGTCAAAGGAATAGAAGTTTATCGGCAAAAACTAATTCTTTATGGATGCGGTGACTTGCTCACTGATTATGAAGGAATCAGCGGTTATGAACAGTATCGAGATGATTTAAACTTAATGTATTTCGTGAGTGTGAATCCAGCAACGGGAAAGTTGATTAATTTGCAAATGACACCAACCCAGATCAAAAATATGCGATTAAACCGAGCCTCAACAACGGATACACTATGGCTCAGAGATGTCTTGAATCGGGAAGGGGAAAAGTTTCGCGATCGCGTAAAATTGAACCCCGATAATACCTTAAAATTACAGTGGGAATAATTGTAGCTTGCTTCTCGCGAAAGCGAGTAAGTAGTTGGACAAAAGAAAACGGTACTGTATTAAGTGCAAGTAAATCGCCCTCAAACCCTTACTGTTCCCTGTTCCCTGTTCCCTGTTCCCTAATCTAAACCGTTAACTTTAATTGTGTCCACCCACTTATGACAAATGACGAACTCCACCGATTCCAGCTTTGCCGATATCCAAACCCATTGGGCAAAAGACTCAATTCATCAGCTTTTTAGCCGCCAAATTATCAGTGGTTATCCGGATGGTAGCTTTCGCCCCAATAACTCCGTTACCCGGGCTGAATTTGCGGCGATTTTAAATAAAGCTTTTCCCCAGGCTACCCCAGTGCGCGATGCCATCAACTTTCGCGATGTACCCGCCAATCACTGGGCAAATTCCGCGATTCAAACGGTTACCCGTGCTGGATTTTTCTCCGGTTATCCGAATGGAACCTTTCGCCCCAATCAACCCATTCCCCGTGTACAAGCGCTGGTTGCATTAGTCAGTGGGTTACAGTATGACCGTGACCCGAATCCTAACCCAATTCTCCAACAATATTACGATGATACGGCGGCTATTCCCAATTATGCACGAGGCGCGATCGCAACCGCAACCCGTCAGTTTTTAGTGGTTAATTATCCAGATGTCAGACACCTACACCCGAATCGCAATGCGACACGCGGCGAAGTGGCTGCACTGATTAGTCGGGCGTTAAAACTCCCTGGCGTTCCCCGACAGTATATTCCGGGTTGGGATATCATCGCGATTGAACCGTTATTCGATCAGGCGGATTCCTTTACCCAAGAACGGGCGAGGGTTAAACTGGGCAATAAATGGGGATATATTGATCAAGCTGGAACGTTTGTTGTTGATCCGCAACTGGATGAAGCTGAACCATTTTCCGAAGGAATTGCATTAGTAAGATTGCAGCAAAATGGCGTTGACTTAAGCTGGGTTCGTAGTAGGCACTTTAGTGCCAGAAGCGCTAAAGCGCTGACGACAAACGCTCAGAAGGCAGAAGGCAGAGGGCAGAGGGCAGAAGGGAAGGAAAAAGGTGGCAAGGTGGAAGGAAATAATAACGATTTAAAGGAACATGATATAACACAACAGCAAAATCGATTCCTCTCACCCGAAATCCGAGGCGTTTGGCTAACGACTACCGATAGCCAAGTCTTTTCTTCCCCAAAAAACATGGCTGAGGCGATGGATTTCCTTGCCAACACTGGATTTAATCTGGTTTTTCCGGTGGTTTGGAATAATGGGGCGACGCTTTATCCCAGTCGCCTAATGCGAGATACCATGGGACTGGAAATTGATCCCCGCTTTACTGGGCGAGATCCCCTCGCCGAACTGATTCAAGCGGCGAAGAACGTAGGATTAGCGGTAATTCCCTGGTTTGAATATGGCTTTGCTTGTTCCTATAATCAAAAGGGTGGACGCCTACTTGCCCAAAAACCCGATTGGGCGGCGCGGGATCGTCAAGGCAATTTACTCACCAAAAATAACTTTGAATGGCTAAATGCGTTTGACCCCCAGGTGCAGAATTTTATCATCGGACTTATCCTAGAAGTTATCCAAAATTACGATATTGCTGGAATTCAGGGGGATGACCGTTTACCCGCCCTGCCATCTGAAGGGGGGTATGATAGCCAAACAGTACAACGCTATATTCAACAGTTCAACCAGGAACCACCTAGAAACCCAAAAGACGCCCAATGGCTACAATGGCGGGCAGATTTGCTAACGGATTTCCTGACTCGTCTATACCGACAGGTAGTGACGATTAATCCAGAACTGATAATTTCTATCGCACCGAGTCCCTATCCTTGGGGATTCCAGGAATATTTACAGGATAACCAAGCCTGGGCGGATCAGGGATTAATAGATATGATGCATCCCCAATTCTATCGCCGAGATTTTGCCAGTTATAAACAGCTTGTTGATCGGTTGGTGAATGACCAATTAAGCCCGGTACAATTGTCTACAGTGATACCCGGAATCCTGATTAAAAGTGGGTCGTATCGCATCAGTTCCCAGGATTTAGTCCAGGCAATTGAGTACAATCGCGATCGCGGTTTAGCCGGGGAGGTGTTATTTTTTTACGAGGGCTTGCGCCAGGATAATGATACCTTAGCCAAAGCCTTGCGATCGCACGTCTATGCCCAATCGGTTCCCTTCAACACTGCACAAGTGAAGGCACAAGGGTTTACCCATCGCCGGGTTGGGGCTGAATATCGTTATATTGACCGCTTTGGGAATCTCGTTACTCAGCCTGAATTTGATTGGCTGGATTCGTTTCAGGAGGAACGGGCGCGAGTGCGAATGGGATACAAGTATGGCTATATTGACAAAACGGGACACCTGATCACTCGTTTAGAATTTGATCAGGCAGATCAGTTTGCCGAAGGATTAGCGCGAGTGAAAGTTGGTAGTCGGTATGGGTATATCGATTTATCCGGTCAATCCGTAATTTCCCCTCAGTTTGATCAGACGACTCGGTTCAGTGAAGGGTTAGCGGCGGTGAAGGTTGAAGATCAATGGGGTTATATCGATAAAATTGGTCAATGGGTAATTCCGACTCAGTTTGATCAGGCGGAATTGTTCTCCGAAGGATTAGCGGCGGTACAACTCGCGGGTAAATACGGATATTGTGACTCAAGCGGTCAACTGGTGATTCCCGCGAACTTTGACGCGGCGGGGTCATTTGCCCAAGGACTTGCCCCGGTGCAATTAGGCGATCGCTGGGGCTATATTAACTCTACTGGAGAATTGGTTATTGAGCCACAATTTGACGCAGCGCAACCCTTTTCCCAGGAATTAGCCGCCGTCAAAATTGGATCGTTTTGGGGGTATATCAATAAAAAGGGCGAACAGGTCATTTCACCAGAATTTGATCAAGTCAGGTCTTTTAGTGACGGATTAGCCCCCATTCAGATGGGTAAACGATGGGGTTATATTCGCAATCTCTTTGACAAATCGTAGGGGCGCACCGACGTGCGCCCGTGTCAACTTAAGGCTGGAACCCTTACTTAATAAGAGATCCCCCTCTTCCCTATTAGATCCCCCTCCCGTCCCCCTTCAAAAGGGGGAAGCCAGAGGATGCTTCGCTTTTATTGCATGGGGGATTTAGGGGGATCTAAACTTTGAGCGCTAGTTATACAAAGCCTTAAGTTGACCCATAAGACCGACGGGCGCCCTATCACCGACTTAATCGGCTGGTGTTAAAACTTTCTGTGACAAAATATCATTTAAGGGATTTACAAACGAAAACTCTTGGTGAAAAGGGTTTCTCTTACTAGCTTTAACAGGCATATCTTGGCGACAACGAGAGCAAAACCAATAAATATGCTTATCACGAACGTGAGCTAGTAACTGAGACGAACAACAAGGACAATTATTCATGTTATTTCTCCACCCGACGTTGATCAGCTTACTTATTAAATGTAAAAATTTTGGGGAAGAATCGGAAAAAAATTAAATTTAATGCTTACCCGTCACAAGGCAGATGTCACTTTAAACTTAATTGTATATAATAGCAAATTTAGATAACAAAAAATTAATCAGTTTTGATGTTATTTGATGTTACATGACGTAATTTGCCTTTTCTTTGAGTATCATGCGCCAGCTTACTTGCTCAATTGACCTGGATTGATTCAAGCTACTTGGTTCAGGGTTGATCATGGATTGTTCAAACCCCATGAACCATGCACCATGAACCATGAACGTAAAAACCCACGTCTTTGAAGCGTGGGAACTGAATAATTTACACTTCTTAAACTCGATCACTCCGATCACTCCGTTGTGATTAAAATCCGTTGCGATAACAACGGATCTAGCGTCTTGGTAACAGGCGACGCTGGAGACGGATTAGTTTTCGCGGCATTAGTAGCCGGAACAACAGATATCTCCTGACTATCGTGATTCCCAAACCAATGATTTGGAGTATGGCGAATACGAGGCAGAAGTTGAGCAGAATAACAAGGATAGTTGTTCATAATCAATGAATGCACCCAACACCTAACACCTTACATCACTTCTACTCGACCGTCATCTTGCAGATAAACAGCGCGAACCCCTGGAGAACGACCACTGGGCAATACTTCAATGCGTAAGACTCTGGCTTCAGGTTTGCGGATATTCACGTTTAAGGGTAATCCTTGGGTATCCCAAAGCACCGCCGAGAAATTCGGGTTCGTATTCCCACCTCGGACAAAAGAGAGAACCTGTCCGGGACTCACAGGTAAAGGGTCTGTAACATCGACCTGTTGAAGTTTGATCACACTAGAGGTTAAATTCGCTACCTCAACGGTAATTCGTTGACCTGGTACAAATTTTACGGATTCTTGTCTGCAACTGCTTGCAGCCACGCAGGTTTGCGCTTGTGCCGGATGAAAATCAGCCGTTGATGGTATTGCCAGCGTCGTGGCGACTACAAGTACTAAGGGTAATTGCTGGGAAAGTTGATTCATCATTTGTCTTATGTCCTATGTCATTGGTTAAGCTGTTTGGCATTGAAACCTTAATGTCAATAAGGACGAAATCCTTGTTGTAGTGTGAGCATCTTGCTCGCTACCCATGTACAATTTAAATGCGTGACAGCTTAAGAAACGTAATTTCATAATTTAGACGTAGGGTGGGCAAAATTTATAACATTTAAAACCCTGATAGTATCATTGTTTATTTTTGCCCACCACAGACTAACTTGTTATTGATTATCAGTGCGGCAAAATCTCAGGAAAACGCCAACTATTCCGAATCGATTCAAAATCAGCATCAGTTTTCGCTTGTTCGCGGAAATTGGGATTGATAGCAATTGCCTGTTTTAGACTATCAATCGCCAGATCAACGTGACCTTGTAAAGCTCGACAACAGGCTCTATTATACCAAGTATCAGCTAAGTTCGGTTCAAGTTGCAGGGCGAGGTCGTAGGCAGTAATCGCCTCTGTATATTGTTGCGAGTGATAAAAGGCGTTACCTAGAGAATTCCAAGCCCGATCAAAGTCAGGTTTAAGTTGAATGACTTTCTGGTAGGATGCAATTGCCTCTTGAAATCGGTGTAACTCTGTCAAGCATAGCCCTCGATTATACCACGCTTGATAGACATTAGGATTAAGCTGAATGGCTTTATCATAAGCCGCGATCGCGTGATCATATTGCTGCTCTTCTATAAATTTATTTCCTTGGTTAAACCCGTGTAAATCGCTAGCATTTTGGGTTGGGTTTCCTTTTTGTTTCATCAACCAGAGAAAGCCAATAAATCCGACAATTAATGCCAACTTCGTCGCGGGTTGCCTAAACAATCCACTCCCTAACCGAATCGCTTCCGGCGGAATCTTAAGACTTAAAGCAATTCGATAAATGAACAGAAAAAGTTCTCGACTTGCGGCGGGTACAAACCATAACACGCCAAAAATAAACCAAAAGCTATATCGACCCAATTTATTGAATTGTTGCTGAAGTGATTGCGGTAACCAAGGGCGGAGAATTCCATACCCATCCAGAGGGGGAATCGGCAGTAAATTGATAACAACGGCAAAAATTTGTAGGAAAATGAGAAAGGCTAAACTTTGTCCCAGCCAATCCTCAGGTGATACCGTCACCCAACCCAACCAAAACGGAATCGCCAACGCCACCGTCACCACTGCATTAGCAAACGGACCAGCCGCCGAGACTGCACTCTCCCATCTGCGATCGCGTAATTTACTATGGTCAATATAAACCGCCCCACCGGGAAGGGCAATTCCCCCCATCACCAAGAAAATCATCGGCATTAGCAGACTCAAACCTGGGTCAGTATAATTGAGGGGATTAAGCGTCAAATAGCCTTTATCCTTAACCGAAGTATCGCCACCAAAGTAGGCGACAACCGCATGACCGAACTCGTGCAGGCACAAGGATACCATCCAGCCGCCAAAAACAAACAAACCCGCTAACCACATGACCGCTTACTCCCAAGGGAAAAAAGATATATATTTAGCTTAATCCGCCAGAAGCCCCATGTCATATTAACCTTTACCAAACTCCACTTCTAAGATATGCTGAATCCCCTCCAGTAATGGAAATACTTTACTAGGTAAAGACGAATACTACGTGACACGAATTGCCTCTTGTTCTATAGTAGGACGAATCTGGGGTTTGAGCGATCGCCGAGTCACAAGATCTACTGATGTACCGAAGTGGTCTTCCAGGTAAAATTTGAGATCCATATAACGATCAAAGGTTACGGGTTCAGAGAATTCGACTAAAATATCCACATCACTGTCTGGTCTAGCCTCATCTCGCGCTACTGAACCAAAAATTGCCAAATACTTGACTCCAAAACGTTTTAAGGCGTCTTGGTTTGTGGTTAAAATTGCCAGTACCTTATCCTTTTGCATTATCTATCGGTTAAGCTCTATCTCCGATTCTGCCACGGATAGGACTATAGCTGATCAAATCGAGTTCACGTAATCGGTGCTTCCGTGAATCTGGTACAACTATACAGTTCGTGCTGATTTAACCTGTATTTCACCTAATTGCTATCACTCAGGATTGCACAGTAGTTCAGAAAAACTAAGTATTTTTATGTACTCTTCTCCACTTTGATTTCAGCATTCAATGTTTCGCCATTACCAATCCACTTAAACCACTCTCCACATTTTTTGCAGTACAATCCTACACCGTGAAGATTATTAGTTTCTTTTACTTCTCCCCATTGGCTTGAGCATTTTTTGCAAGGAGGTTCCAAACATATCGATATATGAAGTTGCATTGGGACACTTAATAATTTGACAACGGTAAGTAGTCGGACAAAAGAAAACAACACGCTCATTAATTTTTGTAAATCGACCTCAATTTCTTACTATTCCCTATTCCCCATTCCCTGTTCCCTAATCTCAACCGTTAACTTTAATTGTGTCCACCTACTTACTCATTGTTGAAATTGGGTTAACAACCAAGCACAAACTTGAGATTGATTCATCTGACGTGTACGCTGCAACGCTTCTTGTAATACCGAAATCGTTAAACCCGGGAGAACCAGAGACTCGCGAATCCGCCGACTCCCACCATTCTCGATGGAAAAAGCCATAATTGTGGCAGTCTTTACGTTGACAATCCAGTATTCATTAACATTTAAATCCTCATACAGTAGACGTTTTTCGCCCTGATCATCTGCGAGTGAGGTATTGGCAACTTCAATAACTAAATTAGGGGGCGGATAATTATCAAGTTGGATAATAGAGGTTCCCCATGGAATTACATCAGCGTTGTCACCAATATAGTAAGATACATCAGGTTGAGCATCATCAAAACCTGTTTTCCGATAGGTACAGTTATCAAGTCCATGCAGAGGAATACCTTTTATGGCAGCAAAAAGATTAACACCGAAGATAATCACCGTATGATCGCTAGCATGGTCGTATCCCAGAGGAGTCATTTCAATTCTGAGTTTTCCATTGTGGTAGTAGCATTTGGCTTTTGGGTCAGCCAGATTATCAATCGTCTGTATATATTCATCCCAGGTGGCGACGACCCAGGTATCAGTTGGAACTGGTGTTTTTAGTCGAGTCATAAATATCGGTTAACACTCTATATCTGATTCTGCCATAAACGCGATCGCTTTCTTGTTTCATTCATTCACACTCACCCAAAGTTGCTCACGTTAATTCCCTAGCGACAAAACCTGGTAAGGTTTATTATTGATTTCCCACTGCTGAATTAATTGATAAAGTTGAGTGTTGCGGAAATAAGACTCCTCGTAAGCGAGTCGTAATTCTCTCTCCAGTATATCGGGTCTAATCTCGTTGGTTTTCCATGAACCCCACACTTTACTCAATCCTATTGATAAGATACAAATAATATCGTGACCACAACAGAGTTGCCAAGGATCGCGGGCAGTTTTTTCTAATGTTTCTATACTTTTTTGAATATCTTGCTCTCTCAGTGCTAACTTTTGAGAGTGATCTTTAACAGCCTTAATCAGTTTGCCTGTATCAATCACTAATGTGGCTTTGTCAATAAATTTACTAAAACTTAATTCCTCAAACTTCAGAAATAAATTATCTTTTAATGAAACCCATCTTAAATATCCAATCCTTTTTCCACTTTCCAGCAACGTTAAACGGATATCTTGACCAAACTTATTTATCTTGTCCTCTGAACCACGCTCGGAAAGTATTTTGTCTGAAGCCGATGATTTAAACAACATCATTTCTAGATCATGCTCATCGGTTAAGAGCAAGTTTGAGCTAGAAGGTAAAGTTCCCTCTAGTCTGCAAAAGTCTGCATCGACAATAGCGAGAACACCCGCAAAATTATCTTGTTCAAGAATCTTTATTGCAGCAACAGCATTCTCCTTACCACTAGCGATAGAAAATTCACAGTTTGTCCTATCTATAAAACGCTCATACACAAGCTTATCATTACGCCCCTCCACGATTAGAAAAGAACCTTCGTGACTACTACGCCGCATCCGAATTTGATTGGCAATCCGATCCGGGGTAATAAATTCTCTCATTCGGCTGGTCCTTTTAACTCAACCGTTAAATCCCAGCGATCGTGGATGATGTCGGGCGAATGAGTTGCAATTAAAACATCAATATTAGACAGTTTAGTTATTTCTTGTAAATCTTTAAGGAATTGCACTTGCCACTCGACGTGTAATGATAGTTCTGGTTCATCAATGAGAATTAAAGAATTCGGTTTAACTTTGAATAATAACTCATAAAGAAGGATAACTTCGTGCTGTTCTCCAGAAGACAAATTTGTCGGATGCAAGAATTTACCATCGTCAGTTGCAAAACTAAACCCCCTGTCCTTAGTAATATGTATATGTTTGTAATAGAATTTGTTATTGATAATTCTTTGGAGTAAATCTATTTTTCTCGCTATCTCATCAAACAAGCTGAGTTTTTTCTCGGCATCTTCAATATAAACTGACAAAATTTTCTTAGTGCTTTCGTCTATATCTCCTTGAATTTTAATATCTGTATTTTCATCTTTAACTAATAGTCCATAATCAATTAACTTAGAACGTTTTTTTTCAAGGTGATTGAGTTTATCTTTGAATAGTTTATCCGTTAATTCAGGTATTCCTTTTTGTTGAATCACTCTTGCCGGAAATGTTGTATCAAGTGACTGAGATAAGGTTCCGTATGCCGTCAGTTTGGCTTGAATATTCTTGGCTAATTCTTGGGCATAATTTGAAACAGCACGTAACCTTGACTGACGATTATATTGTTGTGTTTGGTTATTATATTTTGAGTTTAACAACCGATTATCCTCTATAAAATGAACATTAATCTGGGAATATATTGAGCTTATTTTATCTAAAAATAACTCATGCCCTTCTGGAGAATCTTCAATTTTTCTCCCATCTACTTTAAGCGTTTTATCATTATCAAAATTTAGTGTTAACTGACCAAAAGGAATACTAGGAGTTTCATAACATACTGAACTACATATTTCATAGATTAACTTGAGCAATTTAGTTTTTCCAACACCATTTTTGCCATGAATTATGGTAATGTGTTCTTCCAAGTTAAGAGGAATAACATGATTGAACACACCGAACAAATCAGTGATTGAAATTTCCTTGATTCTCATACCTGTTTCCCCGAACCCCTAAAGCAAACGCAATTGATTCTTTTGACTACCTTTTCCCACCTGACTCGCTTCCTGCTTATCGTCTCCAGCCTCCTCTATCTCTAACCAGCCATCCCCTTGCCCATCCAACAAATATTGCGCTGCTTCTAACATATCTGCGGCAATATCTTTTAAATTATCCTGACTCTCTAAATACGTCTTCAGCGCATCCATGGGATTCATACTGCTACCCACCCCCAATTCTGGCAAACGTGGACGGGCTAACTGACTGGCTAATTCGGGGCGAATCGTATAACTGTGGGCTTCACTCAGGGCTTGGTGAATTGTACTATTATCAATTAAATCTAACTGATCAGAACGGACTTTATAAATCAACCGAACTACAGCGTCGTTAATCGCTTTTTTCTTAATCGCTTTAAGTAATGCCGCTTCTGGATCAGCTTCCTCAACCAAATTCACGTTAATCGTGCAAAATGGGCGCACAGGTAAGGGACAAAACTGCCACTCAGCCTTTCCTTTCTCTAACTCAATTAACACATAACCTTTGTCTTCCTTTTCCTCACTAAAATCAACCCGTTCAATACTACCTGGATAAATGACGGGTGGGTTATTCGAGGGGTTCAGATTTTGATGGCGGTGGACATGACCTAATGCTACATAATCAAAACACGATCGCGCCATTAGCGACAGGGGAATGGTAAAGCCTTTTCCTACGGCTAAAAAACGCTCTGCGCCAAAACTAGCCCGATCTGCCATTAAATGGGCTAAGAGTATGGTTGGTGCTTGGGAATCTAGCCGCCGAATTTCTCCTTCTAAAATCGGTTGAAGGCGTTGAATTAATAACTCATTCACCTCGCCTAAGGCTAACCCT
The DNA here is from genome assembly GCF_040220555.1 of Coleofasciculus sp. C1-SOL-03. Lineage (NCBI taxonomy): Bacteria > Bacillati > Cyanobacteriota > Cyanophyceae > Coleofasciculales > Coleofasciculaceae > Coleofasciculus > Coleofasciculus sp. C1-SOL-03. Next base: position 23,000 of record NZ_JAVJUO010000061.1, on the reverse strand, counting down.
TCAGTTTCTGGGCGCGTCAGTAAACTAGAACGGGTTAACCAGGGTAACGTAATCACTTGGACTAAACCATTCCGGGTTTGAATCGGGTGAGTTGCTAGGGTATCACCAACAATAAATCCTGGCACACCTAAGGTACGATAAATACATAAACTCGCGCCCCCATTGCCTTGGGAATATTGGTCATGATTCCCCACTAGCAATACTGTGGGAATTTCTGCATCGACTAAGCGGCGAAATTGAGTAGCAAAGGCTTCTTGCACATAAGGGGGAGGTGTAGCGTCAGGAAATGCATCACCACCAAATAAGACTAAATCCACGGATTCAGCAATAGCGCGATCAATACATTGAGATAAGGTATTGACAAAATCTTCCAGTCGTGTATTTAACCCCGTTTCTGGGTTAGTTCGCCCGTGGGAGAAGCCACTTCCCAGATGGATATCTGACAGGTGAAGAATTTTAATCATTAGTGGAAACCATTTTGACGTTCTAGGGGGGCAAGTTTATCTACTTTCGTCTCCCGATCAGAGAGAACATTAATACAAAACCCGTCCTGTCTCAATGTAGGGACGGATTGATATATTTTCGTTTCCCTATTGATGATAACGTTAATTCCAAACCCTGATCGACTGTAGGGGCGGGTTTCACGATTAACATTTTTTTGTCACCCCGATGTCACTAAACCCGCCCCATCCAATGGCAAGTTTCACAACTAACATTTTTGTGTCACCCCGATGTCACTCAATCCGCCCCGACCAAGGACAAATGACCAAGGACTAATGACCAAGGACTAATCCGCAAACTGGTTGAGGATACTCGCCACGACAGACAACACAATTGAACCAATCAAGGCGTCAAGAGGTCCACTAATGGTAAACATGGCACCCGTTAGGTAAGCGACTAAGGACAAGGAGATGGCATTAATCACTAACAGAAATAGCCCCAATGTCACAATCGTCAGGGGTAAAGTCAGCATGATCAGAATGGGTCTGACAATAGCATTGACAATCCCTAAGATAATCGCCGCGATCGCAGCCGTGGCGAAACTCCCGATCGCAATACCCGGTACGAGATAGGCAGTAATGATTAATGCCAGTGCCGTAAACAGCCAGGTTAAGAGAAAATGTTTCATGGGTTTGGTCTAATAACACACACCCGAATTCTAACTGGCGAGACGTTCTGGTGTTTGCGGCTGTAGTAAGGACACCAATTCATTAATCCCCCGTTGTAGGTGTCGCGTTACCGTCATCGGACTAACACCAATGTGTTTAGCGGCTTCTTTACGGGGGAGATCTCGGAAAAAGACGAACTCAATCGCCGCTTGAGTTTTCGTTTCCAGTTGTGCGATCGCGCCTTGTAACTGCTGTCGGTCTTCTTCCCAGTGCTGCAAGGTTTGGTCATAACTATCCGGTAGCATATCACCCAACGTGACCGGATGATCGACATTATGACCCACCGTCAAATCTAAACTCAGAGGCAAGCGATTTTTCGAGGCTAATTTACTCTCCTGCCATTCTTGCATAGAAATATTCAGCGCTTGGGCAATTTCCGACTCTTTGGGTAAACGTCCCAACGTGGCGGTTAACCGTTTACTGACGCGCTGTCCCTCTTGCTGAAGTTCTTGCCAACGGCGAGGAATCTTGACAATATTTCCTTTATCTCTAAGAAAATGTAGCATCTCGCCGCGAATAAATGGCACAGCAAAGGAACTAAAAGCATACCCTTGATCTGGCTTGAACCGTTCAATCGCCCGAATCAAACCCAGATAGCCAAGTTGTACCAAATCGTCATAAGGTTCGCTACATTGCTGGCTGACTCGATAAGCAATTTTCTTCACCAATCCACTATTTAACCGGACAAGCTGGTTACGTAACTCAATTGACGGATTTTGGGAGTACGCCATCAATAATTCCATTCCGCGAACATTAATTGATTGAGTTGTCATGATGAATAAACCAACACCTGTGTTAAGGTGTCCTCTAACAGGGCTTGATATTTAATCAGTAATCTTGACCCTATTGTCGAAAGAGACAAACAATTCAACCATCGTTGTTTTACGGAAATTTAAAGGGTGGGTGTTGAGCGTCTCCGCAAAAATACGTAAACGGCTTGCGCTGAGGGTGTGTACTCCCGCGAACACGTTGACCCTTCGACTTCGCTCAGGGTCAACACCGAGCGAAGCCGAGGTGTTGATTGTTATTCCGAGATAACATCTGATGGAAGGTGACAACCACGGTGTATTCATCTCTATCACAAGAAACCTTAAAACTACGCTGGGGATACAGTGACTTGAGATGATTTGCCCACATTTGTTTGATCAGTTGTCCCAAATAAAATAAGTTATCGATTCCAACACATTCTGAACCAGGAAGCAAATCATCAATGTGCTGATGGTTCATTACCTGTTCAATGGCAGCAAGATCATCGGCGAGCTTTGCTTGCCACTGTTTATATGTTTCTAGATGGAAAGTTTCCAATAAAAATATACCGCCCTCATGTTCAACAACGTCAGGTAAAAAAAGTTTAGTGAAGGCTAAAGCCACTTCAATATTAGCGACTCCACCAAGATAATCCCAGAGTGAAAAATCATCGCCATTGGCTTGTTTCCACTGCTGGAAATTGCTCATATTATCTGTATTTAAGGATAGGCGTTGGGTTTCCATAATTTCTAAGGTATCTCGTCGGCTCTAGCCGGTCGAACTGTTTTTTCAGCTTGCACAAAAATATCTCCGGCGGGATTTTGGTTCTGTTTGTATTCAACCACATGGGGCGTTGGTATTCCTGCATGAGCTTTACCTGTCAAGTCTACTCGCTTAATCGCCCGTCCATTGTCATCGTAGACAATATAGCTAGTTATGTTACCGTCATCTAAACGATAACGCACCTCTCTAGCACTGGCTCCATCCAGAGGAAATCTCCCCCTGACTTGAGTTCCAGTGGTGATAAGAGTGCTTGCTGGTATACCAACTGTCCAGTCAACGGGTTTAAACACGGATACAGCATTGCATCAAATTTGTAGAGACGTTGCATGCAACGTCTCTACTCCTGATTGTGTGCCAAACTGGTAGAAGTGCTACTCATCAGTGTAAACAATTAGGGGCAAATCAATCATGTCACCTCGCCTCATCAATAATCGATATGCTATATCTCCCAATCCTCTCTCAGGAGGGATGGCTGAGGTTTATCGAGCAAGAGATTTAGAGGATGATGAGGAACGACGGGTTGCGGTAAAGTTATTCACACAAAGGAATATAGAGGAGGATATCATCGCTGAATCCTTCAGGCGCGAAACTCAAGCTCTCAAGGAATTGAAGTATCCCGGAATCGTGGAACTCCTCGACTCAGGTAAAGATGAACAGACGGGTAATCCTTTCCTGGTTCTGGAGTGGATGGAAAAGGATTTAACTGCACTTCTGAAAGAATCTCCGCTGGATGGCTGGGACTCATTTTGGCAGGCGGTAGCTTTGCCGATACTCGAAGCTTTGGCGTTCTCTCATAATCGTAACTGTGTTCACCGAGATATCAAACCCAGTAACATTTTAGTTGGTGGTGATGGCAAGCCAAAACTTGCTGACTTTGGCATTTCTAAGCTCAAAAGCTACCTGCAACCTAGTGTAACACTCAGAGAGTTTGTTTCTCGTCCCTTCACGCCGCCAGAGGAGGATGACGGTTCTTATACCTACACTCGCGATGTCTTCAGCTTCGGCGTTTTGGTACTCAAGTGCCTAACAACTGTAGATATCAATTACGATAGCATTCCTGAGGCGATCGCAGCCTTGAATGCGCCAGAGTCAATTATTGACATTATCGAGCGTGCTGTTTCCCTTGATCCCGCAGAACGTCCACAAAACGCCGAGGTTCTCCTCGCACAACTCCAAGCCATTCAAAGCACCCAAGCGCAAACTGGGTTGACGAAGACGCTGACTTGCTACTTAAAACTGACTCGAAATGCTCTGGAGAATTTACAAAATGAACTAAATGCCTCTGAAAATGAAATCCAGGATATTATTTTAGAGGATCTCAATACAGCTTGCGGCATCACTCGCTACAGAAAATTTAATGCCGCCAGTCCTGAAGAAGAATTCCCCGCAGGTCACTACTCTATATTTGGTGTTTCCTATAGCTATCATATAGCAGTAGAGCGAGACCATCTAGTCATCATCAACGCTCAATCTTTTTCGAGTGCTATACTCGAACAAAATCGGGAGCGTTCCTGGGAACCACCTTATGAATTTAAGTTTGGTAAACCTCTAGTGTTATCAAACGCCGAGGACGTTATTCGCGAACTTCAACTTGCTGTAGAAGAACACGCAGCTAACCTAAAACAGCGAAAAGCTGAAGAAGACAAGCAACGCTTATTTCGGATATGGGGTGATATTCTTAGAGCCAAGACAGATTGGGAAGAAAAACGCGAGACACCGATTCGGTATAAGAGCTTTACTGATCAGGGTAATCGCATTGTCTTTGAAATAGAATCCCTTCCAGATGACGATATTACTGGACAACCTCGTCATGTCAAGACTGCCAAGGGCTATAGCGTACTTCGGGGAGATGTTGAAGAAATAAACGATGATCAATTAATCCTCTATATCAGATATGGAAAGCCTGAACGATTACCAAAATCAGGAGAACTACGCTTTGATAGTCATGCGGCTGAAGTTGCCCTAAATCGTCAGAAAGCGGCTTTGGATGCTGTGCGATTTGACCGTGCTGTTCGCGCAGATTTACGCAATTTACTGGTTAATCCCCAACAAGCTTGTTCTCCAAATTTAGATAGAACTATACCGTTTATTCAATCCCTCAATTTGTCGCAGCAGGAAGTAGTTAAAGCGGCACTCTCGACTCAGGATTTTTTGATTGTTCAAGGTCCACCCGGTACAGGAAAAACAACATTTATTACAGAAGTTATCCTGCAAACGATTCAGCAAAACCCTGATGCGCGAATTCTGCTCAGTTCCCAGACTCATGTCGCCCTCGATAACGCCCTCGAACGGATTCAAGCGAAAAATCCTAACTTAAAATTGCTGCGGATTGGCAACCATGAGCGGGTATCAGAAAAGGTTCATTTGCTTCTGCTAGATGAACAGATGAATCAGTGGAAAAATGAAGTTATTGCTAAGGGACAACAGTTCATTGCTACTTGGTCAGCGCAACGCGGTATTTCTGCCGATGACAGTGAAATGTCAAGTCTGTTTCAAGAGTTAAAAAATATAGCCATGAAGCTTAAGACTCTGAAAGAAGAAATTAAAATTTGGCAGCAAGATTTAGATGAGATTTGCCCCAATGCCTACAATCCGGACAATCAAAACTCACTAGCGATAGAGAGAATACCTAAAGCCAGGGTAGATGAAGTTCAAAGTATTGTCGAAGAAATTGACCGTTTGCGTCAGCAGTCTAAACTGGCTCGTGATGAGGAAAAGAAAACAGCTAAACGCTTATATGAGTTAAGTGAAATTGAAGATAATGAACTCTTAAAAATGTCAGTTGAGGATCTGGAAGGTTATGCAAGCCTCTTGATTGATGACGCCAACAGTTCTGATGCGAATATGCTGCAAAAATTGCTGAGTATTCAGACGGAATGGTTTGATCAGTTTGGTCGCAATGAAACATTTACAACTCCTTTAATTAAGCGATCGCAAGTCGTGGCGGGAACCTGTATCGGGATTCCCAGAGACATTCAGGATATCGAATTTGACTTGTGTATTGTCGATGAAGCCTCCAAAGCGACGGCGACAGAAGCGTTGGTTCCCTTGGCGCGATCGCGACGCTGGATTCTGGTGGGTGATCCTAAACAACTTCCCCCATTCCAAGATGAAGCAAGTCGAGATACTGAATTTCTCAACAACTATGATCTGAATCAAGAGGATATTAAGGAAACGTTATTTGATTATCTCCTGAGAAGACTTCCCGAAGTTAACCGCAAGATGTTGACGATTCAACATCGCATGGTTAAACCGATTGGCGAGTTAGTTAGTCAGTGTTTTTATGAAGGTAAAATTGAAAGTGCAAGAACTGACATAGACACCAATCTAAACTCTGTTATCCCTAAACCAGTAACTTGGTTTACGACGACAAAACTGCAAAATTGTCACGAACAGTATGCTAATCCTAGCTATAACAATGTCTGTGAAGTAAACGTTATTATTAAAGTGCTCCAACAACTCAATCAGATGGCAATCAATGTTCCCACTAACTATAGCATTGCTGTATTAACCGGATATTCAGCACAATTAAAATTACTCAATCGTTACCTAGCTTCAGAATTAGATAAGTTGTCAGCACTGACAATTGAGTGCAATACCGTTGATGCATTTCAAGGGCGCGAAGCTGATATTGCTGTCTACTCGGTGACTCGTTCTAATAAAAAGGGTGACATGGGTTTTCTCCGGGAATCTGAGCGGCTGAATGTAGCGTTATCCAGAGGAAAAGTTGGTTTAGTTATTGTCGGCGATCATCACTTCTGTCGCACCTCACGCCATAATCCTCTTAGTCGAGTTGTGGATTATGTTGAGCGGAATCCAGAGTATTGTTCTCTCAAGGAGGCTGAGTAATGAATGTCCCGAAATATGACTTAATTTCCCCAGAACAATGTGAACAGGAAAAAATTGCTCGTCGCTACGATAATCGATCTGGCTTTGATTTGGTTAGCTATAAAGAAGTGGGTTTACCTGTTTATAAAATAACGGTTCAAGCTCTGACTCAAATTCGTAAGCCGATTCCTCCCATAGAAGAATATGTTTTAAAAGCCATTCATGCTGGGTTATCCTCAGAACAGGATATCGCTGGATTCCTGGGTTTAGAACCCTCTATTCTTAGAGAAGCCATGATTGAGCTACGGTTGAACGAAAATATCGACCTTATCGCTCCAGAAGACGCTGCGATGCAAGTTTGGAAGCTGACTAAAAAAGGAGAACGAACGCTCAAGGAAGCCCAAATTATTGTCCCCGAAGAGCGCAGTTTTACAATTAACTTTGATGGACTATTAAGATATGTACGCTGGTATGGACGATTAGAAACAAATTTGCTACGTCCCAGAGATTTGCGTCAGCAAGGAATGATGGAAATTCCAGCTTTTCCCGCAAAACCTCCAGAACTACCGGACATTAAACTAACGGATGTAGACGAAATTATTAGTCAAGCCGAAAAGGAGAGGAAAAGAACGCGATCGCGAGAACAAGATATTCTGGCTTTAAAGGCTATTGAGCGCCGACAGCGATTTTTTCAACCCGCATTAGCCCTAATCTATAAAGCCAAAGATAGGGATGAGGTGCAGGTTGCTTTTGCCATTGATGGTAGGCTATCCCCTGATCATGAACAAGCTTTTGCTCGTGCTAATGGTGCGAAGAAACTCCGTATCCTGGAAAATCTTAAGGACAGTGAATTCAAGACATTAGCTGAGGATATTTTAGGACGTGAATTTGTGGCTCAAGCTCCACTCGTTGAAGTGGAGGACATAAAAGACAAGGTAGCTTCGGTTCGCGATACTATTGAAACCACTCGCCAGAGTCTTGAACAAACCCAGACGGATCACGAAAAGAAAGAACTTGAGCAACAACTTCAAGCCGCTAACCAGGAAATAGAACAACTCCAGGCTCAACTCAATGCGGTTCCGATTCGTTGGTTAGAGGTGTACGAACATCGCCCTTTGCTCGAACAGGCGCTCCAAGATAGTCAAGAACGTCTTTTAATTATTTCCCCTTGGATTCGAGCCAACGCGACGAATGAGTGGTTAATTGAACAGCTAAAGAAACTTCTCAAGCGGGGAGTCAAGGTTTTTATTGGATATGGCTTAGGGGAAGATGACAATCAGAAAACCCGCGATAATAAAGCAGAAAAAGCGATAAAAAACTTAGAGCAGCAGTACGATAACTTTTGTCTCAAGCGTTTGGGTGATACCCACGCCAAAATCCTTATCTCTGACTCCAAGTTTGCTATTGTCACCAGTTTTAACTGGCTTTCATTTAAGGGAGATCCCAACCGCACATTCCGGGATGAACGGGGAACCTTAGTATCTGATTCGCAGAAAATTCAGGAATTATTCGACAAAGAGACGCAGCGATTTTAACTTGAGGTTCGTTCGTAGTAAGGGAACCTTAGCCCTAGCTTTTGTTAGGTAACATACATCAACCCCACCGACGGAATTGACACAGCTAAAATAGAATAAATCGGCAATTAATCACCAATTTCATAAATACTGTAACCCTTAATTGAAAATAAACATAGCACCCTCTTGGATTTGAGATTTAGGAATCAAGGATAACTTGGTGGGTTACGGCGGATAGATCATTCAATGGTTCGTTTCCGTGGGTTGAGTACCGCCTAACCCACCCTACTGTTGTGGCACACCTTATTTGGTGGATTAGAATTGTAGGGGCGCAAGGCTTGCGCCCGGTTTAAACGTCAAATCTATTCCACAATTTTAGCTGTGTCAGTCCACTACGGGTTAAGGTTTATCTATGTAGGTGTGCCAAGTCACTCCAAATGTAAACTTTTATAACGCTTTATCCCCTCACCCAAGCCTAGTGGTACGATGAACAACTAAAGCTAGGGGTGCCTGAGCAACCAGGCTGAGATTACACCCTGAGAACCTGAGACTGGTTAAGACCAGCGGAGGGAAGCGGTTTATGAAAAGGAATCTAATATGAGATCAGAATGGGTCGCCAAGCGGCAAGGACAGGGTAATGTTACACAAATGCACTATGCCCGCCAAGGTGTGATTACCGAGGAAATGCATCATGTCGCAAGGCGGGAAAACCTTTCCCCTGAGTTGATTCGGGATGAGGTGGCGCGGGGGCGCTTGATTATTCCTGCCAATATTAACCATACCAACTTAGAACCGATGGCGATCGGTATCGCCTCTAAGTGTAAGGTTAATGCCAATATTGGGGCGTCTCCTAATTCGTCCAATATTGACGAAGAAGTCGCCAAGTTGAACCTGGCGGTTAAATATGGCGCGGATACCGTGATGGATTTATCCACCGGGGGCGGAAACTTAGATGAAATCCGCACCGCGATTATCAACGCTTCCTCTGTACCCATTGGTACGGTACCCGTGTACCAAGCCCTGGAAAGCGTTTACGGTATGATCGAAAACCTGACAGCGGATGATTTTCTCCACGTTATTGAGAAACATGCCCAGCAGGGAGTTGATTACCAAACCATTCACGCCGGACTTCTGATTGAACATCTACCGTTGGTGAGAAATCGCCTCACCGGGATTGTCTCTCGCGGTGGTGGTATTCTGGCGAAGTGGATGCTGCACCATCATAAGCAGAATCCTCTCTATACCCACTTCGACGATATTATCGAGATTTTCAAGAAGTACGATGTCTCGTTCAGTTTAGGGGATTCCCTGCGTCCAGGTTGTACCCATGACGCCTCTGACGAAGCGCAATTAGCCGAACTGAAAACCCTCGGACAACTAACTCGCCGCGCTTGGGAACATGATGTGCAAGTGATGGTGGAAGGTCCCGGTCATGTGCCGATGGATCAAATTGAGTTTAATGTCAAGAAGCAGATGGAAGAGTGTTCTGAAGCCCCCTTCTATGTGTTAGGACCCTTGGTCACCGATATTGCTCCTGGTTATGACCATATCACGTCCGCGATCGGGGCAGCAATGGCGGGGTGGTATGGGACAGCCATGCTGTGCTATGTGACTCCGAAAGAACACTTAGGATTGCCCGATGCTGAAGACGTGCGAAATGGCTTAATTGCCTATAAAATAGCTGCCCATGCTGCCGATATTGGACGCCAGCGTCCCGGCGCACGCGACCGAGATGATGAACTTTCCCGCGCCCGTTATAACTTCGACTGGAACCGCCAGTTTGAGTTAGCACTTGACCCCGACCGGGCAAAAGAATATCACGACGAAACGTTGCCAGCAGATATCTATAAAACGGCTGAATTCTGTTCAATGTGTGGACCCAAGTTCTGCCCAATGCAAACCAAGGTTGATGCGGATGCGTTGACCGAATTGGAGAAGTTTTTAGCCAAAGAACCAGTTAAGCAAAGTTAGCCTTGAATTATAACACATAGAACAAAAGGGTGGGTCATTCCCACCTTTTTTATGTATTTTTTCGCGGTTTCGGTCAAAATAGTGACTAGCACGTCATGAATCTTCCTGCTTAACGTCGTGTCAGTTCATCAACACCAGGGTAGCTACTATTTATTGTGCCGCATCTCTAGACCGTTAACCCTTGTTTAAATCGAATCGCCAACGTAAAAGGTTAAAAAAAACTTTGATCAGAGGAATTGTCAGTATCATCAGATGGCTGGCAAAACTCGGTAAAGGTTTATATAACACGATCGCGTCGCGGCGATCGCGTCGGCGTTCCTCAGCCCAACCTCCGATGCAAGCGGCACCTGTACCCCGCAACGAAGCAGAGCGGATCAAGGCTCTTCAGGGGTACAACATCCTTGATACCCTACCTGAACAAGACTTTGATGACCTCACCGCCTTAGCCTCACACATCTGTGGGACTCCCATCGCCCTGATTAGCCTAATTGATCAAAATCGCCAGTGGTTTAAGTCAAAAGTTGGCATCGATGCGACACAAACACCCAGAGATCAGGCATTTTGCACTCATGCTATTCTGAATCCCGAAGATGTCATGATTGTACCCAACGCCTTAGAAGATGAGCGGTTTGCGGGTAACCCCCTGGTAACGTCTGATCCGAATATTCGATTTTATGCGGGTGCTCCCTTGGTGACCAAAGATGGGTTTCCCCTAGGAACCCTGTGTGTAATTGACCAGATTCCTCACGATCTCACACCGCAACAGATCAACGCCCTCCAAGCGCTAAGCCGTCAGGTGATTAACCAAATGGAACTACGGTTGAATTTAACTCGGTTAAATCGCCAAATTGCTCGACGCCGGGAAGTCGAAACCAAACAGCGTGTCTCAGATCAGCAAGTCGTCGAACTCCTGGAAAGCATGACTGATGGGTTTTTTGCCTTGGATCGGCAATGGCGGTTTACCTATGTTAATCAAGTCGGCGCTCAAATTTTACAGCGCCAACCGGACGAATTACTGCGTCAGAATATCTGGGACACTTTTCCCGATGCGGTAGGTTCAAAATTTGATCGGCAATATCACAAAGCGATGGATCAACAGAGTCCCGTCACCTTTGAAGCCTTTTACCCAACCATCAGGTGCTGGTTTGAAGTGCGGGCGTTTCCCTCCTATGAAGGACTCTCAGTTTTCTTTCATGACATTACCCAACGCAAGCAAACCAATGCGGCTTTAAAACGAGAAAAGCAAAAAGTTGAGAACTTGTTACTTAATATTTTGCCCCAACCCATTGCCAAGCAGTTGCAACATGAGCCAGGATTAATCGCTCAGAAACATGAAGATGTGACAATTTTATTTGCCGACTTGGTAAAGTTCACTCAACTAGCAGGTCAGATTTCTCCCCAAGAACTGGTTAGCTTGCTCAACAGGATCGTTTCGACGTTTGACCAACTCGCCCAAAAGCATGGTTTGGAAAAAATTAAGACCATTGGAGATGCTTATATGGTGGTTGGCGGACTACCCACCCCTCAGAGTAATCATGCCGATGCGATCGCGCAAATGGCACTGGATATGCAACAGAGCCTTGAACAAATTAACATTGCCACGGGTAAGAATTTTCGTTTACGGATTGGGATTAACACCGGAGTCGTCATTGCTGGCGTCATTGGCACAACTAAGTTTAGTTATGACATTTGGGGTGACGCGGTGAATATCGCTAGTCGCATGGAATCTCGCGGTAAACCAGACAAAATTCAGGTGACTGAGACAACGTACCAGCGCTTGCGAGACAAGTATGAGTTAGTTGAACGGGGGTTGATCCGGGTTAAAGGTAAGGGGAAGATGAAAACCTATTGGTTAATGGGGAAAAAGTCGTCAATTGTGCAACAGGGAAATTTATGAGATTGATTGATCAGTTAATTGTGAGCTTGAGCATAGTTCTATCTATTATAGGGATTTTTTGTTTCATTGCCGCCGCCAAAAAGGGAGAATCTGCCATCAAAGATCGACCCTATAAACGGAGTTCATTTACCACAGAAGTTTGTCCCCAAGAGGCGCTAAAGGTTATTATTCGCTATGCTTTACAGACAGATTATATGATTGAGGCTCTTGATGAAAACCAAAGATGGATCGTCTTAGGTAAACCAGTAACCTTTACAAGTTGGGGCTTTTTCTTCCCAATTTGGATCACAAATCGTGGCGACAAAAAAACCTTGATTGATGTGGGAATTCAGAGTAAAGCGGGACAAATAGGAGTGCTTGTCTCGCGGACGCACGAGAGATTTTTTAACGGAATTAAAGCGGCGTTTTTGGTGAAACTTTAGTTGTCAATACTTACTGATGAGGTACAGCCTTAAGCAAGATCCCCGACTTCTTGGAGAAGTCGGGGATCTATCTGTGTACCTCAATAACAAATGACAAATGACAACCCACCTACTTTTCCTGGAGGTGCTGCTGATAGCGTTGTTGAATGTCCTGAATCGTAAACACCGCTTGAAACGCTAACCCAACCGACTGGTAAAACTCAGCACCGCCTTGCTGACGGTCAACCAACGCCAGCACCTGATCCACCTGATACCCCGCCTCTCGCAGTCGCTCAACGGCTTTCATTGCTGATTTTCCCGTGGTTACCACATCTTCTAACACCACAACCTTGGCTCCGGCTGGCAAATTCGGACCCTCGATATATGCCCTTGTCCCATGTCCTTTGGCTTCTTTACGGATAATTAAAGCAGGAATAGGTCGGTTTTTTATCGCGGACACCACACTCACCGCGCTGACAATCGGATCAGCGCCCAAGGTCAAACCCGCAACAGCTTGAGTATCCTGGGGAAGGAGAGACAGTAGCAATTGTCCAATTGCTAACCCTCCGTGAGGATGCAGCGTCACCTGTTTGCCATTAATGTAATAGGAACTGCGCTGTCCTGATGAGAGAACAAAGTCTCCCTCTTGGTAAGCCAGTTGACAAAATAAATCCAGCAGTAACTGACGTTGAGACGTTAATTGGGGTGAAGTATCCAGAGAAAGCAATGGTTTACTGTTGTCAGCCATGATAGTCAGATGGTGAAAATCCAATCACTACTATACTGAATTCAAATATCAGAATATGATTGAGGAAAAGTGAGGCGAAGAATTATGCATAAGAGGTTGAGGATATGGCTCCGGGGTTTGGTCGTTGCGGCGTCCACAGTAGTAGCTAGCACAGCACTGGCACAAACCGAACCCTCAGACTTTGAACCAGTCCGCCTAGATACCATTCCAAACACCTTTGAGCGAGCGTTTTTCAATGAATCGGGAACGTTTTACGAAAACCGCAGTCTTGGGCGTCAGCTCGAATATATCATTGGTCCGGGTGGAATCGGGAGTGCGGGATTTCCAGATTTGGAACTGGAGCGAGATGCCGAATTGATTAATATTCTCTACGAGGATGCATTAAACCGACAGTTTGCCACTGATCCAGTGATTCGCACACCAGATTTACCGAATCCTTTCGACACCTCGGTGCGGTTATTGCCTGTTTCTGAGCGCTTTAGACCCCAAGCGAGTCCGCGAATTGAAGGGACTGAGTTTTTCTTTGAAGCTCCATTGCCACGGTAGCGGCTAGATATCAGCCACTTGAGCGGGGGAGGATGGCATCACAAAATCCAGGGTGCAGGAGTTGAACCTGCCTAGGGCGAATTATGAGTTCGCTGCCTCAACCGCTCGGCCAACCCTGGTTAATCGGTCTCTCTCTATATTATCATGACACGGCGAGAAGACCCCGCCCATAGGTCGTATGGGGGATGAATCGCCAGTGAAAGGAAACACACCGTCGAGTAATCTAGTCCTAAGAGTTATAGACTTATGCTATTCTTGACTAATCTTAGCCACCCGATGATCGCTTTGGGGATATGACCATTAGTTTTAGGGTAAGCTGTCACTTGTCTCGATGCGCTATAACCATAAGTCGTGTTACTTTTCCTCTATAACTTGAATCAGTAATGAAATTCAACTCGACTGTAGCACTCACTCTGATTCTGCTGGCAATGATGTTAGGTGCTGGCTTTGTGAGTGCCATGTGGGGATTTTCCCTAGGTCATGAAGCTCTTAAAGGTGTGACTCAGCCCGATGTTCGCCCGACGAAAAAGCTGGCAAATAACCAGGAGGTTGAACCTGGAGCCAAAGAGGTTGCGCTGTTGAATGAACGGGATATCCTGGTTAACGTTCATGCCTATATCCATGACCAAGACGACCAAGACCAGGATAAAGACTCCAAAACCGATACTAACGACTCTGAGTCAAACAGCCAGAGTGAGACACAGAAGCCAGAGGAGTCCGCTACAGAAAATCAGCAATCTGAACGGGAAGACGAATCCTCTGAATCGGATGTATTTGACACAGAGACATCGTTTACCAGTAGTGGCTCAAATCAAAATTTACCGCTCAAAAGCCAAGATCGGGGGGTCACGTTGGAGGTTCGTTCCGCCAATCTTCAGGGAGGCTCATTGTTGCTGGATGTTAGTTTAAAGAATGAGGGCGATAATCCGGTTCGATTTCTTTATAGTTTTTTAAATGTTACCGATGATCAAGGTCGAGCGTTGAGTGCGATCACCGAAGGATTACCGGGAGAATTGCCATCAAATGGTGAGGAATTTTCGGGTACGGTGAGTATTCCTACAGCATTGCTGGATGACGCCAAGGCGCTTTCGTTAACCTTGACTGATTATCCCGATCAAAAACTTAAGCTGAAAATGTCGGAAATCCCTGTCGCCTGGTAAACAGAAACGGAGTAGGTTGGGAAAATGCAGCGTGAAAGCAGCTCCCGTTCAAGTAGGTTGGCTAGTACAAGAAGGCAGAAAGAAGTCCGAAGGCAGATGGCAGAAGGCTATAAGGAACATAATGTAGCTGCTTTTAAGGAGCTTGTTAACTGGTTAGTATTTGAAGCGGCGCTGCACTAGAGCGATCGCCAAATCCAACGGGTTAACAAGGGGGTTGGGTCAGTCCTGTTGGTGCCAATACACCCAACTATATTAAGTTCTGTAAATAGTCCTCAAACCCTTACATAAGACGAAGGACGAATGACGATCACCGCCGTTAACTTTAATTGTCCCCACCTACTCACTGCTTTTGCTGGTTACCTGCTACCAATCTTATGGTTGCCAATTTAATAGTTTTCCTAACTGCGAGTGCTTCTACGCCCCTTACCAGCCGGGACATGCTATTGCGATTATTATTAGTCCTGCTCTTGATTGCCATCAATGCCTTTTTTGTCACGGCTGAATTTTCCATGGTGTCGGTACGGCGATCGCGGATCAACCAATTGGTGGATGCGGGGGATGTGCAAGCGAAGACGGTTCAATCGCTACAACAGAGTATTGAACGGCTACTCTCGACGACTCAGTTAGGCATTACTCTATCCAGTTTAGCCTTGGGTTGGATTGGCGAGAATACCGTCGCCGTTTTTGTCGCCGCGATACTGACTCAATTACCCCTACCGCCGCAGATGGTTCAAGGAATCGCTCATTCTCTGGCAATTCCGGTGGGATTTTTCCTGATTGCTTATCTGCAAATTGTTCTGGGTGAACTCTGTCCGAAATCCGTAGCGCTAATGTATTCTGAAGAGTTGGCTCGGTTTTTGGGTCCTCCAAGTCTAGTGATTGCCCGATTTTTTAATCCGTTTATTTGGATTTTGAATCAATCAACGCGCTGGTTATTGCGACTGGTTGGGGTGCAATATACGGGGGGATGGTGGAATAACCAAGTGACCCCAGAAGAGTTGCAGTTAATTATTACCACTGAGCGGGAATCAACGGGTTTAGAAGCCGAAGAACGAGAGCTACTGAATAATGTTTTTGAATTTGGCGAAGTTTTGGCAACCGAGGTGATGGTTCCGCGCACCAGCATTGACGCTATTCCCAGTACAGCAACGGTGCAAATGGTATTAGAAGAAATTGCCAATACGAACCATTCTCGCTATCCGGTAACAGGGGAATCACTGGATGATATTCGCGGGATTATCCATTTTAAAGA
Source organism: Coleofasciculus sp. C1-SOL-03 (assembly GCF_040220555.1). Lineage (NCBI taxonomy): Bacteria > Bacillati > Cyanobacteriota > Cyanophyceae > Coleofasciculales > Coleofasciculaceae > Coleofasciculus > Coleofasciculus sp. C1-SOL-03. Next base: position 6,984 of record NZ_JAVJUO010000061.1, on the reverse strand, counting down.
GTTAGCGAAACCCTTATCGGAGCGAAAATTAACCTTAGATACACCGATTGAACCCTGGATTCGTCCCGCCCGATTTGTCCCGGAGTTAACCCCCTTGAGTGAACTCCTACCCCTGATGCAGCGATCGCACTTGGCGATGGTGATGGTGGTGGATGAGTTTGGTGGTACGGCGGGCTTGGTGACGCTGAAGGATTTGGTGGCGGAAATTATTGGGGATAACCCAGAACCGGAAAGCCTAGAAGAAGTACCGATTCAAATTGTGGATGAACAAACCTTTTTAGTTCAAGCCCAGATGGATTTAGAAGAGGTTAACGAACTTTTGGATTTAAATTTACCGATAACCGATGAATATCAAACCTTGGCGGGTTTTTTATTATATCAGTTGCAAAAAATCCCCACTCAAGGGGAAATTTTAAATTATGAAAATCTGGAGTTAACGGTTATTTCAGCCGAAGGACCCCGCCTGAATAGAATTCGCATTCATCGGTATGAACCGCCAGCGGTTCCGGTTGAAGATGTGTCGGAAACAGATGTGACCTCAGAGATTACTTCAACTGAGAATACAACAAATGGAACCCAAGGTGATACTCCAGAGAATTCCACTAATGATTTAGAGTGACACTCTTCCTTATTCTAGAAGGAAGATTCTATCCCACCTTCCGCACGTCAAGTTGTAGTATGCCAAGTAGTACGGAAAAACTGGGTAGCTTGGCGAACTTTTTACGTATAAATACTTAGATTTTTCAGTTTTTATGTTCGCCAAGCTACCCACAAGGCGTAATCATCACGTATTACATTATGAAGTGCGGAATGTGGGTGCTCAAGTTTCCCCTCAGCAGTTAGCCAACTGGGGGAAATTTGCGGTAACGAGGCTTGGGGGGTTTGGCTTAACACCAGAGGTAAGACTTCTTGGTAAATTGGATTCGCGATCGCTAAACCCCCCTCTTGACTCATGCGACACAAGCCTAAATCTATTAGGAATTGCAGATCATCCTGGGGAATATCGTCTAACTCCTGACCAACCAACATCGGTTCAATCACGGCTCGCACCCGATCTTCACGTAGGATACTGGCTAAACTATCCAGATGAGTATCTTGACGTTGAATCAGGATTTCTTTTGCTGTCTCAATGTGGTCTACAGTAATCGGTTGAGTCGGATCAGACACTAACTCTTCGACAATTTCTTTGGCTAAGGCATTCACCAACCAGGGTTGTCCCTGAGTTAATTCAAATGCTCGCTCTACTGCCTCAAGCTCAAACACCTGCCCGGTTTCAGTCCTATGCTGCTCGTACAATTGGGCGACTTCGGCACAGGTGAAGTTTCTCAAAGTCAAGGATTTAATCTTAATATTGAACGGACTAGCCGTATTCAGACGACGACTCCCCCCAGACGCCAGCTTATAATCCCGCACATCCCGCACCCCAATCAGCGCCAGAGAATGGGGAAATCCTTGAGGACGGTTGGGATATCCGGAGCGCAATTGACGGAGTACAGAAATCAGGGTTTCGTCCTGTAAGGCATCAATTTCATCAATGAAGATTACCAGGGGACGCGGGGAATGCTGCGCCCACTCACTCAACGCTGTACCAATGCGCTGTCCTGGAGACGATCGCGTCCAGGAAGGGGGTTGCAGATCGGGCGGAAGACGAAATTTTGCCCCATTCTTCCAAGAGTCAAGAATGGCGGCTTCTGCTGCTCCGGGATCATGGGGAAAGGCAGCTCCTACTTCTACCGATAGCATCACGGCGGTGTATTGCCCATTGGCTGTCAATTGCTGACCTAGAGCTAGCATGGCAGTGGTTTTACCTGTTTGCCGAGGTGCATGAATGACAAAATAGCCCTGCTGCTCAATCAGTCGGTCTAGTTGGGGTAGCCGAGCCAAGGGCGGAAGCATATAGTGAATATCTGCTTTGCACGGTCCTGCCGTGTTAAACCATTTGGGCATGGGCAGATGGGAAGTAAGCTATTTCTCTATCTTACAGAACAGCGATAGTGCAGGCTCCCTCGTGATTCATCCGAGGGATGAAACCAAGCCTGTCACTGCTAAAAAACACGGTACTGTACTAAGTTTTGTAAATAAATAAGCCTAATCCAGAAACCGTAGGGGCGCACCGACGTGCGCCCGATTCAATGGTCATATCCAACTTTTCACGCCATTTATTATGGTAGGGGTACGATATTATCGTGCCCCTACAGGGAGCAGAGGGAGCAAGATGTTAAAATTCAAACACAGGCATAAGCTGTAACAAGCCTAATCCTAACTCTTTAACCGAGAGCGATCGCGCTTCAAAAAACGCCATCATGTCCTTGGGTTGAGGATTACCACGAGAAGCACCTTTGAGTCCTCTGGCAATAATTAATCCGCAGTAGCCCTTTGTTTGTAAACACCGTTGTTCCCAATGCTCACGACTCGCCGTATGAGCCGGATCAGCTTCGGGAAACTCGCCAAAAAGGTAAAGATGACTATCTCCTGTTTGTAGAATACCCAAATCATAGCGATCGCCAGCTAGAGGATCTTCTCCGGGGTTAAAACCAATCCCCTTGAGTCCCCCGGCTGTTTGAATTTGCTCGATTAACACTTTAGCTTTCGGGCGAGTGGTTTGAATTAACACCACAGGTAACCCTTCTCCTAGGGGCGGAGCGTCTTGAGACTGATAAAAATCAATATCCTCCTGTAGCAGTGCTATACTCTCCCAGGGCATCATCCCCAAACTCAGATAGGAATCTTTCGGAATTAAGTCATCCCTTAGCGGAAGCTCCAGTTCCGCCTCATCCTCCTCATCCTCATCATCATACCAGTCCTCGTCATCCACCTCATCAATTGCCATCTCCCACAACTCAGAGGCGATCTCTGGTCGTGTAGACACTTTGATCGACACTTTTGATTTTGACTCCGTATCCTCATCTTCCGCATTGACAGGAATAGGGATGCGGAAGCGCTTGTTCATCGCCGGAAAATCTTCCGCCGCTAATTTTCGGGATGACCCTTGGAAAAATCGATGTAGGGCTTCTAGCGCCATATACACAAGCAGGGCTTCTTCCTCATCCAGAAAGGGGCGCATTCCCTCTAATGGATGCACCGCGCCAAAGCTGGGCAAAATCTCTTCAACGGATAAATCCGCTAAATCCACATCCTCATCATCCTCAAAGTCCTCATCCGCTGCTTCATACGTAATAAACAAGCAATCTTGTCCCAAAAATGCCTGTTCCATCGCCTCGACCGATTCCTGATTGACGACCGACTCCCGAAACCGTTGCAGCGAATCCAAGGAGCGATAGAGCAAAATTCCGTACTCCACACCCAGCATACCCATGATCGAGACGTAGAACTCACTCACATCCCAGCGATTTAATTCCACACTCAGGATCTGGTGGTCAGCCAAGACATCCCAAGGCGCATCCAGCCAAATCTCATACGCCTTACCGATCAACAGATCAGCATACTTCGGGGGTAAGGTTGGCTGGCGCTGGAGGGCGATTTCCTCAAACCCGCGAAACAACTCATCAATTAGGGGTAAATCGGGAACATAATCGATGGCAATTTCCAACTCTTGCAGCACCCCACGTAATAAAAACTGAACTTCGCGATCGCGTACCACAATTTTAGAGGGACGGGCGGGTCGAGCCGGACTTTGGGGATGTTCCATGGCTCGCAATAAGGTGCGAACAATCGCTTCAGGTCCCATTTCTGAGGAGACGATATCCATCGCCCGGACAATTCCTTCTGAGCCATCCACCCAAAGAATGCACTCATTATTACCCTCAGCATCAAAATCACCCTGATCGGATACAGTCACTAAAGAACGGCGATCCCCTTCCCAGACGCTGGGTATTTGGGGTAACCGTTTGAGCCGACGACGAGTATTGCGATTGAGAGCAGACATAGGGTATTTGGCAATAAGTGCAAAAACCATGGCAAGTCAGCCATGATCAATAATAGATACTCCTATTAAACCGCAATACCTTCCGGGCTGCGCTTCATTGTTTGGAGAAAGGAGTTCCCAAGAAAATTTTTATGAGGTAAATACACGCAAAAGGCTCAGTCTCGATAAACTTGATCCATAAGCGTGGCACATCAGTCGTTCGTCATCCAAGTTTAACCTAACCAGGAGTTACAACATACTCATGACACAAGCAACAACACAGCAACGAGGAATCCAACTGACCGAACAAGCCCTCAAGCATATTGTGGCGCTGCGAGACCAACAAGGACAAGATTTATACTTGCGGGTTGGTGTCCGTCAGGGGGGCTGTTCCGGGATGTCTTACATGATGGATTTTGAAGATCCGAGTAAGGTACGGGATAACGATGAAGTGTTTGACTACGAAGGCTTCAAAATAATATGTGATCCCAAAAGCATCCTGTACCTGTACGGTTTGGTCTTAGATTACAGCAATGCCATGATTGGGGGAGGCTTCCAATTCACCAACCCCAACGCCAATCAAACCTGTGGCTGTGGTAAATCCTTTGGCGTTTAGTTAAAAACGGGGGAATAGGACGGGAGTAGGGGTTTGGTAACCAAACCCCTACTGCATTTAAAATCAGATCGCGGTAACCCTAAAATTGAATCGATGACCGAAACTGTTAATTCTCTGTTCGAGAGTGGCTTAGAACGCTACAACGCGGGTGAGGGACCCGATTCCCTGATTCCCGTATTTAAACAACTGTGCGATCGCTCCCCGAAAAACGCCGCCGCTTGGAGTTGTCTAGCTTGGTTGTATTTGCTGGATGACCAAGCGGAACGGGCATATAAAGTAGCGCTTAAGGGGACGAAAATTGATGCCAATGCGCCCCAAGCGCGAGTCAACCTAGCGGTAGCGATGTTGGAAACCGGGCAAACTGGGGTGCGTAAACACATCGATACCGTTAAGCAGATGATGGCGACGGATTCTCAAATTCGTCAGGATGTCTTTGAGAGTATTGAGGATGGACTGAGTAGGAAGTCTGACTGGGATAGTTTAAAGCGGGTTAAACAATGGCTATCTGAAGGGTGACTTTTCACGGCATCTTGGGCGTGGGGGCTGGGTGTCGGGTGTCGGGTGTCGGGTGTCGGGTGTCGGGTGTCGGGTGTCGGGTGTCGGGTGTCGGGTGTCGGGTGTCGGGTGTCGGGTGTCGGGTGTCGGGTGTCGGGTGTCGGGTGTCGGGTATCGGGTGTCGGGTGTGGGGAAAATCATACATTCTTCGGGCATCCCGCTATCCCTCCTCGCCCTACAAGAGTTGAGGACGAGGATTCCCGCGATTTTGTTGAACCGATGTTTCAGGCTCAGCTTCTCGATACACTAGAGATTAGACGTCATTGGATCAACCAATGACCAATGACATAAGACCAATGACATAAGACCAATAACCTATGACCCAAACACTGTTAGTTGGTCTAAAGGCAGACCAGTTCCGTCATCCCCTTGATTTCCAAGCCACCCAAGCCTTGAAGCAGTTCCCTGGACTGGACTTGATGGTGCGAAATCTCCTCGGACCTGTGGCGGAACAATTCTTTTACCTGAATAATATTGCTGCTAGCGTTTTGGTAGGCGAAAATCAGCTACCGCACCTGCATAATTTACTCCTAGACGCCTGCAAAACCCTGGACTTAGAACCCCCTCAACTGTATGTGCAGCAGCATCCTGTGCCAAATGCTTATACCTTTGCCATGCGCGGGAAGCAGCCATTTATCGTCCTGCACACCGCTTTAATCGATATGCTCACCCCAGACGAAATTCAGGCGGTGATAGCTCACGAATTGGGACATCTCAAATGCGAACATGGGGTTTATCTCACACCGCTTAACATTATGATCTTAGCGGCGTCTTTACTGCCCAATTGGGGGGCTGTGATTGCCCAAAGCCTTCAGGAACAGATGCTGGAGTGGTTAAGGTGTGCGGAATTTTCCTGCGATCGCGCGGCGCTGCTAGCCACTCAGAATCCCAGAGTGGTGATGTCGGTACTAATGAAACTGGCTGGCGGTTCACCCACCCTAGCCCCCCAACTCAACCTCGACGCCTTTATCGCCCAAGCCAGAGCCTATGATGATATCAGTAATTCGGAATTGGGAGAACTGCTCAAATCCGCTCAAACTGCCCAATTAAGCCACCCTGTACCTGTACTACGGGCGCGGGAAATTGATAAATGGGCAAGTTCTCAAGCCTATCAGTCCTTGCTACAACCGACATCTATTGGCTATAATGAAAAGGTTGCATCCAAGGGCGGATGGCGAAATTGGTAGACGCACCACACTCAAAATGTGGCGACCTCTGGTCATGAGAGTTCGAGTCTCTCTCCGCCCATTCCGATTCAGAGGTGGTGATTATGGCACAACGACTCAAGCGGTGGGAGTCTCCTCGCCGTCAAGGGCGAAACGATAAAGGCAAAGGCGGTTCCGCCAGAGCCAGACAACTGAAGAAGCAACGGCAAATGTTGCGGAAAACGTTGAAAGACAACGAAAAAGCCGAACAACAGAATCAGCAAGGGGGAAGAGAAAAAGACACTCTTCCCTCTTTTTTTGGTATGTATATCGCCTAGGTTTGTACAGTAGGGGCTGCTGTAGGGACTATCAGGAAAAATGAACCCTTGCTCCCCCCGCTCCCAGACGTGCCATGGCACGTCTCTACATTGGCTTCCCCAGCTTCAAGAGATCCCCCTCACCACAGCACTTATTCACCAGACCCTACTTATAGATGTCATATCATGTCCGTCCAAACACTCATTATTCCCTTGTACCTTGCAACCTTCCTCCTTCCCTTGGAGCCCTTCTGCTGAGGGGGTGACAAGGAACTTGAGGGTACTACTGGGTGTAGGGTGTAGGGTGTAGGGTGTATGTAGGGTGTATGTAGGGTGTAGGGTGTATGTAGGGTGTAGGGTGTAGGGTGTAGGGTGTAGGGTGTAGGGTGTAGGGTGTAGGGTGTAGGGTGTAGGGTGTCAACACCGAGCGGAGTCGAGGTGTTGAACTTTAAAAAGGGAGTAACAAAAAACTCTATTGTTTATGCG